>RFZO01000044.1 GCA_009920715.1 Actinomycetota bacterium
GCCGCGACCTCGATCACCAGCGCTGGTGCCATGGTTGTCGTGGTGGTTGAGGTGGTGGTTGTGGTCGTCGTGGTTGTCGGCCTGACCATGTCGGCGACACGTGCAGTCGCCGCACTCGATTCCACTGTCGAACCGCTGGCATTGGTGGCGGTGACCTCGAACTTCAGGTACTTGTCGATGTCGTCATCTGTGAGGGTGTATGTGAGCGACGTCGCACCGGTGATGTTGGTGTACGTGCCACCCGCTGTTGCGGCGCGTTTCCACCGGTACGTGTACGTCGGTGCGGGGTACCCGGACCATGTGCCGCGCGCACCGGTGAGGGTCTGACCGTTGGTGGTGGTGCCGCTCACCGTGGGTGACGCAGTGTTCGAAGGAAGTGCATCGGGGTAGTAGCGCACGATGACAATCCCTGAACCCCCGTCACCGGCCCGGCCACCGCCTTGTCTGTACCCGCCACCACCACCCGATCCGGTCTCGTCGACGGCATCAATCCCGGCTCCACCCGCTGCACTCGTGCCGCTCGCCGTGCCACCGTTCGTCCCGCCAATGCCCTGGACCGACCGTGCTTGTCCTCCGCCACCCGATCCGTAGACCGTGCTCGTTCCTGTGCGCCAGTCATTCGACAGGCCCTGTCCGCCGTTGCCACCGACACCACTCGAGCTGTTCGCTCCGGGCTGAGTTGCATCACCGCCGATCTGTGTCGCACCTCCGCCGCCACCACCGCCCGCGGACACAGCGTCACCGGCGACGCCGTGCGGGTATGACTTGCCTCCGCTGTTTCCGTACGCCGTGATGTTGGAGCCGTTTGATGCAGTACCCGACGATGCCTGTGTCGATGAACCCTGGGGCTGTCCCCAGTGCGCACCGCCCGCGTTGCCGCCCGGGCCTCCGTATGCAGGGCCGCACCCTCCACCGAATCCTCCGCCCACGGCAACGAGAGTGCCGAATTTGGAGTTGCCACCGGGATTGCCGGGCGAGCAGTTTCCGCCCTGACCGCCGTAGCCGGTCCAGACGGTCACCGACGCTCCGGAGGCAACGGAGAATCCCGATGCGAGGACGATGCCACCTCCTCCTCCACCACCACCGGTCGGTGTCGAACCGTTCGACATTCCTCCTCCGCCGCCGCCCGCGACCACCAGGACGTCGACCGATGTGATGCCGGCAGGCACTGTCCAGGTGCGTGTTGCGTACTGTGCGGACGCAGTGGGCGAGGTCGGTGCGGTTGCGAACGCGACCACGCACGCACCGTCGGCTGCCATCGTGGAGGTCACTCCGGTGGCGTTGTCGACCGTGGTCGCGCAAGCCCCTGATCCCACCGAGGCTGCGTCAGCCGTGGGCAAGGAGACGCCGAGCATTGCCGCGGCGAGCACTGCCGAGCAGACAAGGGCTGTTCGGCGAATCATGAGCCGAATGTAGCGGTACCGGGGCGGCCGTCCCACCATCGGAGCCGGCCCGGACCGGTGGTACCGTCCGTCCCACATTTCAAGGGGGAACCTCATGACATACGCAGGCGACCGCGTCCTCTACGACGCCGACACCCACATCATGGAACTGCCGGACTTCCTGAGGAAGTTCGCCGACCCCGACATCCGCGAGGAACTCCCGCTGGTGGACTACGGCCGCTCCATCGTCACCGACGAGGAGGTCGCCGTCATCATGTCCCAGGGCTCGCGCCACAGCGACGAGCACAAGGCCGGTCTCGTCGCGCTCGGCGACAGGATGATCCAGGAGGTCAAGGAGATCCAGGCACTCGGCTCGTTCGACAGGATGGACCGTGTCGTCGCGAACGACATGCTGGGGTTCGCCAAGCAGGTGGTGTTCGCCACGCACTCTCTGCACATGGTCTTCTCGCCGTCGTCGAAGATCAGCGACCGCCTTCGGTACGGGGGTGCCCGCGCGCACAACCGGCACATGGCCGACTTCGTGTCGGTCGACGACCGCATGATCGGCGTCGCCGCCATCCCGCTGGAGAACCCCGAGCTCGCGCTCGAGGAGGTGCAGTGGAGCCTCGACAACGGTCTCGGCGCCATGTGGGTGCCCCACCGTCTCGCCGGCGAACGCTCGCCCACGCACACCGACTACAACCCGGTGTGGTCGCTGCTGCAGGAGGCACAGGTCCCGGTGGTGTTCCACGTGGGCGGCAACCCGCTGCAGCTGAAGCCCGAGTGGAGCAACAACGGCCGCGGCAAGACCCGCGACTGGATGGGCGGCGGCGAGAACGTGCGTGCCCGTGACGCCGCGGTGCTGCACCAGGGGATCGAGACCTTCGTGTCGATGTTCGTTCTCGACGGCGTTCTCGAGGACTTCCCGCGCCTCAAGCTGGCGTCGGTGGAGCTGGGTGCGGGCTGGGTGCCCGAGATGCTCGTGCGTCTCGACCAGATCCACAAGGCGTACTCCAAGGTGGACGACCGCCTGAAGGGGTTCACGAGGAAGCCGAGCGAGCAGATCACCGAGCAGATGGCGTTCACGCCCTTCGTCTTCGAGGACCCGGCCCGTCTCATCGCGCAGTCGAACGAGGACCTTTACCTCTTCTCCAGCGACTACCCGCACACCGAGGGCGGCCGCGACCCCATCGCACGGTTCGAGGCCTGCATGCAGGATTCGTCCCCGTCCGAGGTCGAGAAGTTCAACTCCGGCAACTTCCTGAGGGTGTTCGCGAACGCCCGCTGACGGCGTAATGTCACCCTCGTCAGGGCGAGTCTGAGGGGGATGTGATGTTCCTGTCGAGAAAGTTCATGGTGCCGGTCGCGGTCCTGTCCGCACTTGTCGTGCCCACTGCCGTCCGCGCGGCCACCACCAGACTCACGGTGACCGGGCGCGTCACGGGGTCGAGCGGCCAGCAACTGAGTGTCCTGCTCGTGGCGAACAACGGTACCGGCGTGCGTGTGACGCCGAAGGCCAACGGGACCTTCACGGCGACAGTCCCGGCGAAGGTGGCGAGCAGCTTCGTCACCACCAAGTCCGGCAAGGGCCCCACGCTGCATGTTCTCAAGTCGGGGAAGTACGGCGGTCCGGTGGTGCTGGGTAAGAAGAACTCCACCACCGGGTACACGAGGCTGTCCACAAAGTCCGGTGGTTCGGTGTCCGTCGGCACCATCGCGATGAAGACCGGGTATGCGGTGGCGGCAACGAAGACGTCGACGATCGACACGAAGTCGACGATCCGGATGAAGTCGAGCAAACCGGTCTCGTCGGGGAGCGTGCGCGAGGCGTCGCTCTTCGGTCCGGTTGCCTCCTTCGCGGTGCTCACGGCCGACCAGTCGGAGGTCGGTGCCGATGCCGACCGTGACGGCCTGCCGAATTTCGCCGATGCCGATGTCAACGGCGACTCCGTTCTCGATGCAGCCCAGCCTTCCGCGGAGACCTCATTCCAGGGGGTGTCCGGCGACAAGATCATGGAACGCCGACCGGAGTGGGACTTTGCCTTCCGCAAGATCGTGCGCTCGAACGGGGCGGCACCGATCAACTCCAACCTGGTCCCGACAGTCACGGGGGACCAGATCGGGACATTCCTGTCCACCGGACTGCAGGTGGAGATCGCGGGGAACATCGACTCCTCGCAGGTGGCCGGCGGTTCGGTGAACATGTGGTGCCAGGTCGCCTACTGCCAGAGCGGTTCGTCCTCGACGCTCGTCAGCAGTTCGGACCCGACCATCAACGGCAAGACCATCGACACCGTGCGCAATCCCGACGGGTCGCTGGCGCTCCAGAAGACGAGCCCGGAGACGCGCCGTGCGCTCGTCTTCAAGCCGGGCAACGCGGTGAAGGGGACGAACGCGCTCACCGGTGATGCCTACGGCTTCACCACAGTGGTGAACGGGGTCGTCGTCGCGAATGAGGTGCGCATCCTCACGAGCGGGGTTGTGTCACCCGCGGCGTTCGTGAGCGCGCCAGGGCGCACCTTCGGTGCGGAGGTCCAGTCCGCCACCTCGGTGCGGCCGACGACCGCGCAGATGGCCGCTTTCCCGATCACGTTCCACCGTGCGCAGGACCTCGCCGCCGGTTCGTCGACCCAGCTCGTCGACAGGGGAGGGCTGCGCTACAGGTTCGTCGCGTTCACGGACGGTCCGAACGGGATGCATGTCTGCCGCCCGTCCGCGATGAGTGGCCTCTCGCCGACTCTCGTGAAGCCCGTCGACGAGACCTCCACCGACTCGATGAAGGCCTACCTGTTCGACTCCGAGCAGATGCCGTCGGCCAACGGGACCAAGCTCTCGGTCACTCTGAACCTCGACGCGTGCCTGGCGTCGGGCCCCGGAACGGACGCCCGTCCCGCCGCGGGAACGGGCTTCAACCTCTACATCGAGACGTACGACGCGGACGGGAACGAGTCGGGCGAGAACATCCGAGTCCTCGTGCCCTGACCCGTCCCGCTTGGGCTGCCGCGGCATGCCCGCCCTAGTCTGACGGCATGGATTTTGCATACCCGCCCGAAGCTGACGCCTACCGCGCGAAGGTCCGTTCCTTCCTCGACACCAACCTGCCGAAGGGCTGGAAGGGCATCGGTGCGCTGAACCACGCTGATGCCGCCGCCTTCACCGAGGAATGGCGCAAGACCCTGTTCGCGAACGACATGCTCGCCATCACGTGGCCGAAGGAGTACGGCGGCCAGGGGCTGGGCCACATCGAGGCGCTCGTGCAGGCCGAGGAGTTCGCCAAGGTCGGTGCGCCGTCCGGCGGCCCGAACGACGGGTTCGGCATCGGCATGCTCGGCAACACGCTGCTCCAGGTGGGCACCGAGGAGCAGCGCCGTCACTACCTGCCGCGCGTCCTCAACGGCGACGACCGTTGGTGCCAGGGCTACTCCGAGCCGTCGTCGGGTTCCGACCTCGGCAACCTCGGGTGCCGTGCCGTCCTCGACGGCGACGAGTGGGTCATCAACGGCCAGAAGATCTGGACGTCGGCCGGCCACCTGGCCAACCACATCTTCGTCCTCGCCCGGACCAACGTGGACGAGGTCAAGCACCGCGGCATCACGTTCCTTCTCGTCGACATGCGCCAGCCCGGCGTCGAGGTGCGCCCCATCAAGATGATGTCGGGTGACAGCGAGTTCAACGAGGTGTACTTCACCGACGCGCGTTGTCCCAAGGAGAATGTCGTCGGCGAGGTGAACGGCGGCTGGATGGTCGCCATGACGCTGCTCGGCAACGAGCGCGGCGCCGGCGCGGCCGTGAACTCCATCTCGTTCCGCGGCGAGCTGGACAAGCTCACCTCGCTCGCGAAGGAGAAGGGCCTCACCTCCGACCCGCACATCCGCCAGCGCCTCACCAGGGCGCACACCAAGGTGGAGATCATGCGCTTCCTCGGGTACCGCGTGCTCACGGCGTTCATGAACGGCGCGAAGCCCGGTGCCGACGCGTCGATCGGCAAGCTGTGGTGGTCCGAGTACCACAAGGAGGTCACGGAGCTCGCCGTCGACATCCTCGGTGCCGACGCGCTCGTGCCCGTGGGCCAGACCCCGCAGACCGCGTTCACCACCGACTCGGTCGGCTCACCGAACGACTCGGCCAACTGGGTGGGAGTGTTCCTCAACGCACGCGCCGGCACCATCTATGCCGGCACCAGCCAGGTTCAGCGCGGGATCGTGGGCGAGCAGGTGCTCGGCCTCCCCAAGGAGCCCCGCGCCGACGGCGGCCCCTGGAAGAGCATCCCGGGCCACGGCTGACCGCACCGCGCGCTCACCGCGCGCGGCGGAACGCTACGGTGCGCTTGTCGTGGTGGCCGGCGCGTCATCGGCGCACGGCTCGACCTTCGCGATGTCCGCGGGGAGCTTGTCGTCGAGACAGTTCGCCTTGTGGCCGGCATCCCCGGCTTCCAGCTTCTGCACCCAGTTGTACACGTCGTTGTCACGGCACGAGTTGACGATGACCTCGTTCATGTAGTTGACCGCCGGTCCCACCGTGACCTTGTCGACGAGCGGCTTGGCGATGAGGTAGACGGCCTCGAGGAGATCCTGCACGTCCTTGTTGTCGGGCCACTCCGCCTTCACCGGTGCCATGTCGCCGTAGGAGATGACGAGCTCACCCGCGAACTTGCCCATGATTCTCTCGCAATCGTTCGCGAACCCCTGCCCCTCGACGGGGGCCGTGGTGTCGACCGCGCCGGAGGAGTCCTGCGAACCGCCGCACGAGACGAGTGAACCTGCCAGGGCTGTTGCGAGAACGATGCGACGGATCATGCGGAGATGATAGGTCCGGCCCGCGGGCGTCAAGGGGCGGGCGTGCGGGTCAGACCCAGCCGCCCGCGTACGCCACGAACTGCCCGGTGGTGAAGGTGAAGGAGCCGTCGATGAAGTTGGCGCAGAAGCTGGCGAACTCCTCGATGCTGCCCAGCTTCCTCATCGGCACCTGGGCCTCCACCTTCGCGCGGGACTCGGCATCCGTCACGCCGTTCGCGGCGAGGAAGCCGGGGAAGTCCATGAAGTTGGTGCCCACGGCGTTCACCATCACGCCGGCACCGGCCACCTCGGCGGCCACGTTGCGCACCAGCATGTTCGCCGCCGCACGCGCAGTGGAATAGAGAGGTGCGCCCGGGGTGGGGCGGCCGCCAGCCGCACTCGTCTGCATCAGCACCTGGCCGGAGCCCTGCTTTGCCATCACCGGCGTCACGGCGCGCAGGAAGTGGTACGGCACCTCCAGGCATCCCTTCACCACCTTGTGCAGGTCCTCCACCTTCGAGTTGAGGAACCGCCCGGTGACGATGATGCCCGTGGCGGTGGTGGCACCGTCGATGCGGCCGAACTCCGACAGCGCCGCGTCGACCAGGCGCTGTGACCCCTCGGCCTCGAGGAGATGGTTCGTGCCGGTCACGTCCACGGCCCTCGCGCCGAGCGCCGTGACCTCCTCGACCAGTCCGGGTGACGCGTCGCCGAGCACCAGGTCGTGGCCGCGCCGCGCCATCTCGAGGGCGAGTGCGGGTCCTGAGTAGGCGTTCGCCTCGCCGATGATCGCTACGCGTCGTGTGCCGGTCATGTTGTCTCCTTGCGGTGATGGTGGTGGGTCATGCGTGTGGTGCGGGGTGCCGTCAGTTGCCCGTCGGCCAATTGTGCTCGAGCCAGGCGACGAGGGCGGAGTTGAACTCCCCGGGGATGTCCTCCTGCAGGAAGTGCCCGCCGCCCTCGAGTATCCGGTGCGGCTGGTCCGCCGCACCGGGGATGCGCGCCACGATGTCGCGCCAGCCGGTGGGTGCGACGACGTCCTTGTCGCTGAACAGCGTGAGAACCGGGCGCCTGTACTGCTCGAGCACCTTCCACGCGTGCCAGTTGGGCGTGTTCATCGGGTTGTCGGCGGTGGTGGGCAGCAGTTGCGTGAACGCCCTGCTGCCGATGGTGAGTGATTGGTCGGGGTACGGGGCCGCGTACCCGCGGCGCACCTCCGGCCGCACCGGTGTGACCATCACCCCGTCGAGCATCGCCCAGGGTTCCCACGCGGGGGTCTCGCGGGCGAACTTCTGGAATCCCGCGAACGCTCCCTTCGGCGTGGATGCATCCTCGGGCAGGGGCACCGACGGGTCACGGGAGGGGAGCCCGGTGTTGGAGATGCACATTCCGTCGACCGTGCCGGGACGGTCCGCCGCGATGCGCATGCCGATGATGCCGCCCCAGTCATGGAGAACGAACGTGAATCCCGAGAGCCCGAGTCGCCCCAGCAGCACGTCGGACGTCCAGTCGATGTGTCGCTGCACCGTGTAGTCGCCCATCTCCGACGGCTTGTCGGAGAGGCCCATGCCGACCAGGTCGATCGCGACGGCGCGGTACCCCGCGGCGACGACGGCCGCAATGGACGTGCGCCAGATGTACATCCACGAGGGGTTGCCGTGCAGGAACACGACCGTGTGCGCCCCGCGCGGCCCCTCGTCCACGTAGCGGACCGTCAGCGACTGGCCGTCACCCGCCTCGATATCGGTCTCACGAATCTCGAACGGGAAATCGTCGAGACCGTCGGCGTGGGCCGCGCTCGTGCGGATGATCCTCATGGTTCCCGGTGCGCTCACAGCGACAGCACGTGGCCGACCGACGGGTCAACGCTGCCCGAGACGAGACTGTCGTACGCGGCGAGGACGGCGTCGGCGCCGTGTGCCTCGTGCAGCGTCATCCATCTGTGTGCATCTGCGGAGAAGACGGCGAGGGCGGAGTTCATCCGCGAGTTCAGTTCGTCGCGGCCCCATTCCTTCCCCCGCTTCACCAGCTGCGACGGCGCGAAGAAGAACGTCGGCTTCGGGCCCGGAATCCCGCCGTCGGCGTCGAGCGCACGCGATTCCTGCCAGTGCGTCGCCCCGACGCGGCAGGAGTAGGCGAGGGCGTCGCCGAACCGCACGTGGATGCGGCGCAGAACGCTGACGTTGCCCGCCATGTCCACGACCACCGACGGCACGCGCTCCATCTGCTCGATGTCGTCGTACGTGGTGACCTCGTCGTAGAGCCCGGTGGACACGACGAAGTCGAGGTTCGCTGCCGAGGTGAGACCGACCGTGCGCGCGGAACCGTTGACCCGCGCCTCGTGCGCCAGCGCGAGCGACGTCTTGGAGGAGGCACTGGTGATGATCATCTGTGCGGCACCGAACATCGCGTTGTCGCGCAGGAAGTCCTCGCACAGGTGGGACGTGACGAACAGGCCGCGCAGCAGCAGGTAGAAGCATTCGTCGTCAGTGGTGAAGGACGGATCCGCGGGGTCGAACTGCCGGTACGCGGGGGCGTGCTTCTCGCGGTGCGCACCGATGTCGAGGAAGCCGCCGCCCTTCGCCATCGCGTGCACCACGTGGTGGTCGGCGACCGGGTAGAAACCGAACCAGCGGGAGCCCTCGTCCACGCCCGGGACCGCGGACGACGTGACAACGCCGAAGCCCATCGCGGGGAGGCGGCCCCAGCCCGCCTCGGCGGGGAAGAACCCCCAGTAGTCGAGGAAGTCGCCGCCGAGCGCGTACGAGATGTTGTTCGCCGTGAGTGCGAACCTCTCGAGCCGCAGCACGACCGTGCCTTCGGCGGCCTGCGCGGGTGCCTCGGTCGCGGTCATGCGCCGTGTGCTGATGTCCGAGCGGTCGATTTCCAGGTGCATCGCGCCCCCCTTTCCCGCGCCACAGTACCGAGCAGGGATGACGTCTCTCCTGTCGCGAAAGAACACGGGTCATTCTGGATGCGCGGGTGTGCGCCGGCCGGTGCTGTCGGCTATCAATGGCGGTGCAGTCGCTCCGTGCGGCGGCGCGGGAGGGGGATGGCGATGGTCGTCAAGAACGAGTTCCACGGGAAGATCGGACGCACCGTGGCGGAGTCCGAGCCGTGGTTCGCGGTGCCGCCGCACCCGGGCGAGGACGCCCCGAATGTGATTCTCATCCTCATGGACGACACCGGCTTCGCCCAGTTCGGCTGCTTCGGTTCCGACATCGACACACCGAACATCGACGCCCTCGCCGCGAACGGTCTGCAGTTCACCAATTTCCACGTCACGCCGCTGTGCTCGCCCACGCGCGCCGCGCTCCTCACCGGCCGCGCGCCGCACGCCGTCGGCATGCGCTCCGTCTCGAACTTCATCACCGGCTTCCCCAACCAGCTGGGGCACATCTCGAACCACGCGGCGACCGTGGGCGAGCTGCTGGGCGACGCGGGATACGCAACGTTCGCGGTGGGCAAGTGGCACCTCGCACCGATGGAGCAGTGCTCCGCCGCCGGGCCGTTCGACCAGTGGCCCCTCGCCCGCGGGTTCAATCGCTTCTACGGCTTCCTCGACGGCGAGACCGACCAGTTCCATCCCGAGCTCGTCTCCGACAACCATCCCGTGGACCCCCCGGGCACTCCCGAGACCGGGTACCACCTCTCCGAGGACCTCATCGACAACGCGCTGCGAATCATCTCCGACTACAAGGGCGTGCGGCCGGACCGGCCGTTCCTCGGGTACGTCGCGTTCGGCGCCACTCACGCGCCGCACCAGGCACCGCCGGAGTACATGGCGAAGTACCGCGGCAAGTACGACGAGGGCTGGGACGTGGTCCGCGAGCGGTGGTTCCGCAAGCAGATCGAGACCGGTGTCATCCCGCCCGACACCGTGCTCGCGCCGCACAACCCGGGAGTGAAGCCGTGGGACAAGCTGAGCGACAACGAGAAGCGCCTCGCGTGCCGCATGCAGGAGGCGTTCGCCGCGTTCCTGGACCACACCGACAAGCAGATCGGCCGCTTGGTGGAGGGTCTGCGCAGGATGGGGCAGCTGGAGAACACCGTCATCGTGCTGCACGCCGACAACGGCGCGTCGCAGGAGGGCGGTCCGTTCGGTGTGATGCACGAGATGAAGTTCTTCAACGGCATCATCGAGATGCCGGACGAGGCCATCGCCCACATCGACGACATCGGCGGGCCGAACAGCCACGGCAACTACCCGTGGGGCTGGGCCCAGTGCGGGAACACGCCGTACCGCTGGTACAAGCAGAACACCCACGAGGGCGGCGTGCACGTGCCGATGGTGATGCACTGGCCCGCGGGGATCAGCCCGGAGCAGCGCGGAACCAAACGCGACCAGTTCGTGTTCGTGTCCGACATCGTCGCCACCGTCTACGACATCGTCGGCGTCACGCCGCCTGATGTCCGCAGGGGGGTGGAGCAGATGCCGGTGACGGGCAAGTCGTTCAAGTCGCTGCTCGCCGACCCCGCCGCACCAGCCACGAACCGGCAGCAGTACATGGAGAACGGCGGCAGCCTCGCTGTCGTCGCAGACGGCTGGAAGGCGGTGCTGAAGCACACAGCGGGCCAGTCCTACGACGACGAGAAGTGGGAGCTGTACGACCTGAACACCGACCGCTCGGAGTGCAACGACCTCGCGGCGGCCATGCCCGACAAGCTGGATGAGATGATCGCGCGGTGGTGGGAGGAGGCCGACACACACGGCGTGCTGCCGCTCGACGACCGCGGCGTGCAGCTGTTCGGTGCGCGGTTCCGTGCCAGGTCCCCGCACCCGGAGAACCGTCGCTACGTGTACCGACCGCCGATGTCGAGCATGCCCGGGCAGGCGTCAGCAGGCCTCGGCGGGCGCAACGTGCGCCTCGTCGCCACGGTGGACTACTCACCCGGCAACGAGGGCGTGCTGTACAAGACCGGCAACCGCAACTCGGGGTTCTCGATGTTCGTGCAGGGGGGCCGCCTGGTCGTGGACTACAACGCCTTCGGTGACCACACCGAGGTGGAGTCCCCGGAGATCCCCGCCGGCAGGGTCAATCTGGGCGTTCGACTCGTCCGCGGGGAGAACCGTCGCGGCACGGTGAGCCTCGATTTCGACGGCACTGAGGTGGCCTCGGTGGAGGTGCCCCTGTACATGTCGATGATGTCGTCGGTGGGCCCGAGCATCGGTTTCGACCACGGCGCCACGGTGAGCCCCCGCTACGAGTCACCGTTCGCCTTCACGGGCGTGCTGCACGAGGTGGTCATCGAGGCCGGCCAGCGTTCGCGCGCCGTGGAGGAAGCCCAGGCGAAGGCCGAGATGGGCCGGCAGTAGCCGTACCCGACGTACCGTCGCCGCCGGCACCGAGGCACACGAAATCCGAACAACGACAACACACTCAAGGGAGACATGACATGGCTGGGGAACGCAAGAAGGGCGTGGAGCACAACTACGGGAAGCTGAACCGTGAGTACGGGATGCGCATGTTCACCATGCCGCCCGAACAGGACGGCCCGATCTTCATGGTGAACTACATGAAGTACAAGGAGACCGCCGATTACGGCGACGGCGGTGACGCCGGCATCAGCGGCCGCGAGGCCGACGACAAGTACGCGCCGGTCGACGTGCTGGGGCGCATCGGCGCCTACGTCGCCTTCCACGGCGATGTCGTCGACCAATCGGGGCCGGACTCGCCGCGGTGGGACCGCATCGGCGTGGTCTGCTACCCCACGCGCAAGGCGTTCGTGGAGATGCAGAACCGGCCCGACTTCCAGGAGAAGCACGTGCACAAGAACGCCGGCATGGACCAGACGTTCGTGATCGGTTCGCTCCCGCGTGCCGGCGCCGAACCGGGTGACTACCGGAGCGCGAAGGAGGAGCGCGGGGTCGTGCAGGTCAGCGCACACAAGGGCGTGAACGGCGTGACGGCGGCGGACGTTGTGGCCGCGCTCGAGGCATCGCGCACGCACGCCGTGGCGAACGGGTGCACCAGGGGCCAGTGGTACGACGTGGAGGACACGATCATGGGCGACGGGCGTTCGTTCGACGTGATCTGCTTCGATGCGTTCCCGGGCGTGGAGCAGTACCGCTCCTACCGCGCGGCGCTCGCAGCCGACCCCGCGTGCTCACTGCTGGTGGACCCGGCGCGCACCGACGGTTACAGCGTGGCCGTGGACGCCCCGCTCGACCGCATCACAATGCGCTGACGGCAATCGACACCACCGCACCCACTGCGGCGAGGGTGGAGGTGACGGTTGCCGAGATCATCCATTTGATCCAAGTGCGCTGTGAGTCGACCATGGTGTCCATGGAGTACTCGAGCCTCTCCATCCTCTTCTCGATCAGATCGAGACGCTGGTCCATGAGTGCGAACCGTTGATCGATGCGTTCGAACCTCTGGTCGAGCAGGTCGAGACGCCGGTCGACGAGGTCGAACCGGGAGTCCACGTTGTCAACCCAGTCCGCGGCCGGCATGTACTCGAGCAGCATGTCAGTCACCGTATCCCCGAGCTGGTCACAGAGGATGCCCCTCAGTTCCGTCCGTCGCCTCATCTCGCCGGCCATGTCCAATCTCCTTCCCTCAGCCTTGTGGGGGCCATGTGTGGGAGGAGGGCAACGGGGCGGAAAGGTCACCAGGCGATGTCGACCGGTGCGACCTCGCCGAGGCGCTGCTCCAGTGCGTCACCGGCGGCGAGGATCAAGTCCTCCCGCCACGTGTGCGCCGCAATCTGCACGCCCATCGGGGCGCCCTCGTGCGACCCCACGGGGAACGCGAGCGCCGGCACGGCAATGGCCGAGAGGTTCACGCCCCAGCGCCCGTAGTCGTCGAGCTCGGCTGACGCGTCCGGGTGCGAGATGTCGTAGGCACGGGGGATGGTGGGCTTGGTCATCATGGGGGTGACGAGCAACTGGTGCTCGGCGAAGAAGGCGTTCCACGCGCGGATCAGCATGTCGCGGTCCTGCAGGGCCTTGAGGAAGGTCTCGCCCGTGGCCTCGGGGAAGGTGTTCGTCCAGTTCGTCATGGCGGTGGTCAGGCCGGCGTCGTCTATCTGGGGCAGCATGCGCACGAGTCCCAGCACCATGTCCAGAACACCGACGCGCTTCCACAGCGAGAAGAACGTCTCGAGCATCGGCGGCAACGTCTCCACCACTTCGTACCCGGCGTCCTCCAGCAACCGACCGACGCGACGGAGGTTCTCCTTAACAACCTCCTCCACGCCCAACCCGTCGTCGATGACCAATGCGACGCGAACCTTCGCCGGAACGGGGAACTCGCGGCGGGCCGGCACCCAGAACGGGTCCGCCCAGTTCTCCGCTGACATCGCGTCGTACCCTGCGCGGATGTCGGCCATGGTGCGCGCGATGGGACCCTGCGTCGACATCATCGAGGCGCTCCACCCGCGCGGGTTCGGGTTGGTCCCGCCGCTCGGCATGCGTCCGATCGTCGGTCGCAGTCCGATCACGCCGTTCATGTACGCGGGCCAGCGCACGGAGCCCGCCACGTCGTTGCCCTGGCCGATGTGGCACATGCCGGTGGCAACCGCCGCGCCGGCACCGCCGCTCGAGCCTCCGCAGCTGATGTCCCTGCGGTGCGGATTCAGCGTCTCGCCGTGAAGCTCGTTCTCCGTGTGGAAGCGCATCGCGAACGCAGGTGAGTTCGTGCGTCCCACCATGGACATGCCGGCGTCCAGCAGTCCGCGCACCACGGGGTGCGTGACG
>RFZO01000045.1 GCA_009920715.1 Actinomycetota bacterium
CCTCGGCGGCTCCGGCAACAAGGCGGAGCGAGGCACGCGCTTGGTCGGCCTCCGCTCTCTGTCCCTCAATGCCGGAGGCTATTTCCATTATCGCACCCGCGGCTGCGCTTTGCGGCGCGGTCGTCACCAGCGTCTCGCGCCGGCGGGTGGCCGCCATCACTGCGGGCTCGTGGGGCACTATTCCCAAGAGCTTGAGATCGAGTTCGAGGAACTTCAGCGCCACCTGTCGCAGACGATCGAAGACCTGCTGCCCACGGCGGATCGTCGAGGCATCATTGACGAGGATACCGAAGTTGAGGCTTCCGAAATCGTGGTGCATCACCTTGATGAGCCCGTAGGCATCCGCAAGCGACGCGGGTTCGTCACGGACCACGACCACGATGGTGTCCGCGAGCCGCGCGAGGGCGGTCACGTGCTTGCCTATGCCGGCACCGGTGTCTATCAGCATGAAGTCCGCCGCCGGCTCGAGAGATCCGATGGCTTCCACGACCTGCGTCATCTCGAGCGGGTCCAACTCGGCCATGTCACGTTTGCCGGACGCTCCGGGTATTATCTTGATCCCGCACGGGCCGTCGAACAGCGTCTGCGCCAACGAACAGCGGCCAGCAAGGGCGTCCGAAATGTCGAAGTCCGGTTGGATGCCAAGCAGGACATGGACATTCGCCAATCCCATGTCGCCGTCGAACAGCCACACCGAATGACCGCGGTTAGCGAGCGCAGCGGCAAGGTTCAGGCTCAGGAAGGTCTTGCCGACCCCGCCCTTGCCGCTGGACAGCGCGACAATCCGCATCCTCTTGTTGCGGGCAGGATCGGTCATCCGACACCCGAATACGCGACATCGAGCGCCAATCCGAGCGCGTCCCTCACCGGTCCACCGAGCGTGCCGACCGACGGTCGGATCAACGGTGCCGCCGGATCCTGCGAAGTAGACAGACCCGTCAAGCGCACTCCTCGTTCAGCCATGCAACCGAGCAACCCGAGCGGAACCTCGGTCGGAGACCAATGGGTGAGAATGACGCCCGCCAAAGGTCGGACCCCATCGAGCCATCGTGCCGCGGTGCTGCGGTTCAGGAAGGCAGGTATGCAGAGGTAAAGGTCGTAATCGGACAGTTCCGGACGATCCGCCATGAGATCGTCGAGGCCATAGCCGCCTGCATCGACGACCAAGGCGCCGGACGCCACCCCTCCCCAACTCGATTCGATGCGTGCGGCGTCCGCCATCGCGAAGAACTTCTCGCGGGCGCCGGGCCGCGGATCCCGGGACGCACTGACGACGGGCGGGACCGCGCGATCACCCGCGATCGACAGCGTCGCTTGCATCGCAGCGGTCGTCTTGCCGCCGGCGACCGGCCCGACCAACACCGCAGTCCTGTCGCCGAAGGCCGGGCGTTCCGAGATGCTGTTGAGGTCTTCGAGCAAGCGGTCAGCCATCGCCACCGCATTCAGACCCGCCTCTATCAGTCGCCCCGCATAAGTCGCCGAGACACCGTGCTCGAGCAGCGCCATCTTCTGTGACAGGCCGTGCATCTTGCCGTTGCCGGATGCAAGGCGGATCTCGAGCGCCTGCAACTCCTTGCGGATCAGGCTGACCAGCGCCTGACCGTCCCCCGAATCCGCAGAAACCTGCATCGCCGGCGCCACCGGAAGATCCGACGGCATGGAGCCTTGGCGCGCCGGACGGAGCGCCATCTCCTCATGCATGGCAGCGGTGAACGTCGCCTGCGATGCCGGATCGACCGTCGGACCTGCGTCATCCACAGATGCATCAGTGCAGACCAAAAGTTCGTGGGCATTGCCCACCCTGGTCGACGAAACCAGCAATACGTCAGGCCCATAAAGCCGGCGACACCGCTCGCTGGCATCATTGAAAGTGCTCGCTACCACCCGTTCGATTCGCATGGACTGTCCCCGTTACGCCGCCGCGGTCTGCCGCGCTTGGACCGTGATGCTGGTGTTCACCCGGAGATTCGTGTCCTCCGGGAGTTCCGAATATGAAAGCACCGAGAGCCCCGGTATGCGCGGTCGAAGGATCCGCGACAGCCACGGTCTGAGCGTCGGCGAGGTCACGAGCAGCGCAGGCCGATCGCTGTTGAGCTCGTCCTGCGACGCCTTGCTCACCGACCGCAACAACCCCTCTGCGAGCTCGGGTTCGACCGGGATGTTACCACCTTGACCCCGGCGCGCCGTAGCGTGAAGCACCTGCTCCAGCTCCGGCGCCAGCGTCATGACGGACAGCTCCTCGCCATGCTGCGCGAACTGCTGGACGATCATCCGGCCCAGTGCGACGCGCGCCACACCGGTCAGCTCGTCGATGTCCTGTACCTTTTCGGCGATCGGAGCGAGCGCGAGCAGGACCCCGCGCAGGTCCCGGATCGACACGCCCTCTGCGAGGAGGTTCTGGAGAACTTGGGTCAAAGTGCCGATCGGCAGCTTCTTCGGGATCAGTTCCTCGACGAGCTTGGGCGCGCCGGCGGCCAGCTTGTCGACAAGCTGCTGCGTCTCGTCGTGTCCCAGAAGCAGATTGCAGTTCTCCTGCAAGATCTTGTTGAGATGCGTGGCGATCGTCGTGCTCGCATCGACGACGGTGTAGCCGAGCGACCGCGCATAGTCACGCTGGGCCGGGTCGATCCACACGGCGTCCAACCCGAATGTCGGATCCTTGGTACGCAGACCCTGCAGCTCGCCGTGGACGACGCCGGAATGGATCGCCAGCTCCCGGGTGGGCTTCACCTCCCCCCGTCCGATGACTACGCCGTTCACCATGATCTGGTATGCCTCCGGTCGGAGGTCGAGGTTGTCCCGGATGTGGACTTGGGGTATCAGGAACCCGAGCTCGTAGGTGAGCTTCTTGCGTATGCCGCGGATCCGGGTCACCAAGGCGCCGCCCTGCTGGGAATCGATCAGCGACACGAGCGCATAACCGACCTCCAGGCCGATGGCATCTGCCTGCTGCACATCAGACCATGACAGTTCCTTCGGCGCAGCCGGAGCGGCTTCAGACGTCCTTTCCGCCATCTGCGCCTGCGCACGCCGACGCGACAGCATCCACGCTGCGCCCGCAGTGACGGCGGCGAGCGACAGGAAAGCGAGGTGCGGCATGCCGGGGATCACGCCAAGCAACGCGAGGATGCAGGCCGTCAGCCACCAGGCCTCGATGTTGTTGAATTGGCTTGAGGTCTGTTGATGCAACGACTCCTCGCCGGAGACGCGGGTCACGATGATCGCTGTAGCGACCGACAGCAGCAGCGATGGGACCTGAGCCACGAGGCCGTCACCGACGGCCAAAGTGGTATAGCGCTCGACCGCGTCTCCCATCGTCAGGCCGTGCTTCAACGACCCCACGAGGATGCCACCGACGATATTGATCAACAGGATCAGGATGCCGGCGATCGCATCGCCGCGGACGAACTTGCTCGCACCATCCATCGAACCGTAGAAATCCGCCTCTGAGGATATCTCGCGGCGTCGCGCCCTTGCCTGGTCCTGGGTTATCAGGCCCGCGGCGAGGTCCGCGTCGACGGCCATCTGCTTTCCGGGCAAAGCGTCGAGGGTGAACCGCGCCGTCACTTCGGATACACGCCCGGCACCCTTGGTCACCACCACGAAGTTGATGATGACGAGGATCGCGAACACCACGATGCCGACGATGTAATCACCGGCGACCAATACCGAACCGAACGCCTCGATGACATGTCCGGCCGCATCGGTGCCCTCGTGGCCTTGGCTGAGTACGACCCGTGTCGACGCTACGTTCAGCGCCAGCCGCAGCAAGGTGGCGAACAGCAGCACGGTCGGGAACACCGAAAAGGAGAAAGGTCGCGCCGCAGCGATAGCGAGGAACAGGATCACCAGCGACAACGCGATGTTGAATGTGAAGAACAGGTCGAGCAGGAACGGGGGAACAGGCAGCAACAACATCCCGAGCAGCAGCAGGAATCCCAGCGGGATCGCCACGGCCTCGAGCGGCAATCTCTTGCCGATTTGTCGAAGGTTCGACATCAGGTCGAACGGGATATCAGCCATTTTTTTACAATGATATCAATGGTTTAAGAGAATGCCAGTTGGGCGATGCCCGGCAAACGGCCAGCCCGTACTTGGGTCTTGCAACCCTCATGCCATGCGGTTTTCCGGCGGCGACAGACCGCCGGGCTCAAGCCCACGCGACAGCGGTCGACTTGACGTGCGTGATGGGTCGTATCGCACCAATGCTGACCATGTCATCCGGGCTGCTGCTCGCCGGATGCGTCGCCATAAGCGTCGATGATCCGGCGACCGGCAGTGTCCGGCGGGCGAACCCGCCTGCGAAAGAGACGATGGTCCTCTCGATAAGACAGCTCGGTCCGGAACCGACTGGAGATGTCGGGCAGTCCGCCGATCAGGCGACATCGGACATCATCGCCGTGGGTTTCGCTTCGATCACGGCGCAACCCGGAGTGGATGCCGCACAACGCCGTCTTCAGGCCGCTCGTGCCGCGAAAATGGACGCCTACCGCAATCTCGCGGAACAGCTCTATGGCGTCGAGTTCGACAGCGACTCGACGGTCGCCGATACCCGCGTCCGTGAGGACAACATCCGCGTCCGTGTGTCTGGCATGATCGCCGGGGCCGAGGTGGTGGCGCTGGAACCCCTCGGCAACGATTCCTACCAGGCGACCATCCGTCTGCCGGCGCACAAACTTGCGGCCCTCCGGCATCGCTGAAGTGACCATCCCGGCGTACACCGCACGCCCGACCCTGAGCACCGCGACCCTGAGCCTCGGAGCCGCCTTGCTGTGCGGCGCACTCTCGGCATCGTCCCCCGCCGCCGGGCTCGGCGACAATACGGGCGTCGATTCGGCGCTCCGGCGCGACGCGCAGTCCTTGCAGCGCTGCCTCGAGCGGCAACTGGGACCGTTGCAGATCGAATCGACCGTCAGCGAAGCAGGCCGCCTGACCGATACGGTGCGCATGACGCGATGGGGGGACGCATCGGAGGGCAACTGTCGGCTTCCGTCCGGCGATACGGGCAAGAACTGTGCACCGCCGCAGGGGCTCCAGCGGATGGTCGGCCTTGACTTGCGCGCCGGAGAACCGCATCCAGCATGGTCGGCCAACGACCGTGCCCGGGTGGAGGACCTTATCGCCTCCTCCTTGAGAGCCCTCGAAGGCGATGTACGGCTTGACCCCGCGGCTTCGGGCGGGATCGCCGAGCACGGCCCGACGCTGAGGGTGCGCATCGGATATCGTGGACTGCCCACGCTGCAAAGGGATCTTGCGGAATGGTTCCGGGGTCCGCGGGCGTTGTCGGTAACTATGATGCTCGTCGATTCACACGGACGAGACCGCGTGCTGGCGTACAGGGAGATCACCGTCCGGCAAGGGCCGCAGTGGTCCGACCCGGCCGCCTCGACCTCCGGCGCACGCTGGATGACTCGACTTGTCGAGACCGTCGATGAGACGGCGAAGACCCTGGTCGCGCCGCTCGCCTGCGCCACGCCTTGGCTCGAGGTCACCACCGATCGCGGCCGGCTGTGGCTGAGCGTTGCGCCGTACGCCGGCCTGAAGGAAGGAGGGGCTATGCTGCTCGTGCCGACGGCCGAAGCCGGCTTGGCGAGCCGTTGGCCGATCGCCCGGGTGCATTCCCTCGGACGAGGCTCCCGGGCCGAACTCGAGATCATCAGCGGCACGCAAGATGTCTGCAAAGCCGGCTGCCGTGCCGTGCCTCTCTGACCGGCGGTTTGGTCACGGAGGGTTCGGGCGCGAAGTCACCCGCCCTGCTTTCGGATGACCGGCACGCCAGACTGCAGTTCGCTGCCGCGACGCTCGATGAGTCCGCGCAGCGTAGCGATCTCGTCCTTGAGATGCCCGATCTCCACGGCCATGCCCTTGATGTCCTTGGCTTGGGCGTCAGAGAGCACGGCGACCGGCCGCTTGTCGCCCGCAGGCGCTGCCGGACGATCCTTCATCGATCTCTCCAGCGCGCCCAGCCGGATGTCACCCTGTTTTTCCATCGCTGCGAGTCGTGATTCGATGCGTGTGATGCCACCGGAAAGTTCACCCAACGATTTTTCGAGCGCAGCCAGGCGCCTGGAGTCGTCGCCAGGAGGAGGCGCGCCCCGCCGTGGACTCTCGGCGACGGCCCCGCGCAAAGAGGCGAGCATCTCGTTCAGCCGTCGCAGCTCGAGCTGCTGAAGGGCGAGACGATCGGTCTTGACCTGCTCGCGCAGCGTCACCACCGCCCGCTGGGTGGTGTCGTCGGCAATCTTCTGGAACTTCTGCAGATCAGACTGGAGGGCGGACAATCCCTGCAGAGACCGCTCCACTTTCTCCAGCGTGGCAGTCTGGGCCGCGATCGCCACATCAAGCGCGGCGGCTCTGTCATTGAGCCTGGAGTACACCATCGCCACGACGACGGCCATGACAATGCCGACGCTCAACATGATCGCGCCGAAGATGGCCGGGGCATTGCGCACCGCCCTGGTCGTCTCCAAGTTTGTGTCGACGACATGGGACAGTCGGGAGATCGCCTCCTGAGCCGCTTGCGCGCTGTCGTTGGCCGCATCAGCGGCATCGAGCACGAGCGATGTCAGCGTCTCCAGCGGACTGGTCGACGCGGCAGCGGCATCGGGCGTGGTATCTGATCGTTCGCTCATCTTCTGGACCTCCATCACGAAGACGATCTCAGGCGTCGGGTACGGGCAACCGTGGCGTCTATCCTCTCCCGCAACGCATTCGAGAGGGTCAGGGCTTCGGCGATCCTGTTGACCTCTGTGAGCGTCGCCTCGGCCTTGCGGTGCGCCTCCTCGATCTGCGACTGCCGCGCCTCGACCGCTTGGACCATCTCATCCACCTTGGCGGCTGCAGACCCGATCGAGTCGGGGTCGCCCGCAGCAGCGGGCGCAGCCGCAGCAGCGTCGTCCTCATCAGCATGCGTGAGGGGGGTTGGTGCGGGCTCCGCACCGTGATAGACGGCGGACCGACCTTCGGAATCTGCACGCTCGACGGGCGCCTCCGACACGGCGGAGTTGGTGCCGGCGTTGAACTTCTGCACGTGGATCTCATCCGATTTGAACACCGCTGCGCCCTCGATGTGTGTCTTCTCGGGATCATGTCCTGACGAGGGTATGCTGGTCATGTCTTCATCCTCAGAATGCTCGATCAGGCGTGACGGCCTTATGGTAGGCCTCCGGCACGACCCGACACGCGCCAAGTCGCCACACTTGCGCTCTCGCAGCGTCGGCCGCAGGCCTGCTATCGAACGGCCCTACCTGCAAACGGAGCCGTCCCGACTCGGCGACGATCTGTGTAGGCAAGGTCCGGTCGATGCGGGCAAGCAGAACATCGATGGCCTCACGATCGGGGTGCAGACCGCAGTCGTATACCGTGGGGCCCGTGGCTACATCTTCGGTCGTGTACATCTCCACGGCGATGCCTGCCGTCAGGAATACGATCACGGCCATGACCACTTTGACGGGCGACATCGCCCAACGACGGGGCAAGGTGACGTCGAAACCGCGAGTCTCCGCCCTTTCGCGAGCGAGCTCGGCAAGGACATCCGGGATCGGCGTATCCGGCCTTGCCACATGAAGTTCCTCCACTGTCGGGACGGGGATTGGCAACGCCGCTGCAGCGCCCGGCCCTGGGTCGCGGCCGTCCACATCCCACACCATGGCCAGATCGATGATCTCCGCCACCGGCAGGCCCTCCATCGTCGCCGGAGGGCGTCGAACGAGCACGACCGCCCGAAAACAGCTGCCGCGCAATCCTTGGACCATCCTTCGCAGCGTGGCTGTCTCGGGCTCGGCGAGCGTCTCACCCTCGTCGACGACCAATATGTGGGGCGGCGCGCTCCCGGCATTGGTCAACGATCGGTCCAAAGGGACATCGGCGAGCAACCGGTTGATGGCCTGCAACAACGCTTCCGGCTCGCCGGGCGTATGGAATTCGACACGCGCGCCCTCGCGGCGCAAGCCACGGACGAGCTCCCTCGCCGAGATCGAAAGCGCATCGGCCGACCCCGAACAGACCAGCAGCAGCGGCGGGTTCCCGTCGCGTAAACATGCCTGCGCCGCACCGACGCGGTCCATCTCGGTCATCGTCGTGCCTCCGCGATCCGTCTACCGGCCTCATCGAACATGAACTCCGGCGCAAGCGTCGGACGCGGCATCTCCGGAGCGTCGACACCGGGCGTCGACGCACTCAGCCGGAAGACATATGCGAGGACGGCAGCCACCGCTCGGTACAGTCCCTCCGGTA
Source organism: Actinomycetota bacterium (assembly GCA_009920715.1). Classification (GTDB taxonomy): domain Bacteria; phylum Actinomycetota; class Acidimicrobiia; order Acidimicrobiales; family Ilumatobacteraceae; genus UBA2093. The sequence continues at coordinate 8,236 of RFZO01000045.1, forward strand.
TCGGGTCGTCCACCTCGGTGGTGAAATAGATCGCACGCGCGAGAGGCGGGGCCGAGACCAGCGGCACGCCGGCCAGCGAGGCGCGCTCCTTGATGGCGGCCGCGACCTCGCCGCGGCCCTTGGCAAGCACAACGGGGACAGCGCTTCGGGATTCGTCGTATTCGAGGGCGACAGCGAACTCTGACGGGTTGACGATGACGACATCGGCGTCCTTGACCTTCTCGAGCATCCGGCCGCGGCTGAACTCACGCTGCTTGCGCCGGATCTGTCGCTTGATCTCGGGGCGCCCCTCGATGTCTTTCATCTCGTCCCGCACCTCCTGTTTCGTCATGCGTAACCGGCGCAACCAGCTCCAACGTTGATACGGGACGTCCAGCGCCGCTATCGCAGCCACCGCGGCGCTGACCAAGGTGAAGGTCATGAGCGCGAACCACGCACCAGCCGCGATCATCGGCTCAAGCGCATCTCTCGACATCGCGAGCATCTCGTCGCGGCGCGACCAGAGCACCGCGCCAAGGACCGCCGCGATCGCCAGGAACTTCGCAAGGTTCCGCAACAACCCCATCCAGGCCTGGGCGCCGAAGATGCGTTTAAACCCGGTGATCGGGTTGAGCTTGCTGAACTTGGGAGCTGCGGCCTGCCCCGAGATATTGAAACCGCCGTTGAGCGCCGCGGCGGCGAGCACGACCGCGATAGAAGCAAGGAGGACCCAACGGACCGCCCAGATGCCTTCGGCAAAGCCCCGACCGAGCAGCGACGGCAGATCGTCCACGGCCTGTATCTGAGCCTGGTCGAAGGACAGCCCGCGCTTGAGCAGACGAGAGAAGCCCTCGATGATCTCGCCGCCCAGCGAAACCATCACGAGACAGACGACGAATACCTCCAACGCGCCGCCGAAATCCGGCGAACGCGGGAGTTCCCCGCGCTCACGGGCTTGGGTGAGCCGTCGCGCCGTCGGCTCCTCGGTCTTCTCCTCGCCTTGCTCCTCGGCCATCTCTCAGGCCTGCCCCAACAGACGAGGACGGATAAATGCCCCCGCTTGCTGCCACAGTTCGACGATCCGCTCCCCGATGGCGGGCATGAGCACGAAAAGCAGCCCGAAACCCACGAGCAGGCTGACGGCGAAACCCACGGCGAAGACATTGAGCGACGGCGTAGCCCGCGACAATGCACCGACGCCGAGGTTGACTGCCAGCAGCGCGAGCAGCAGAGGCGCGGCGAGGAGCGCCGCACCCTTGAAGATGACCGTCGAGAATTCCAGGAGCGACGGGATGTCCATGAGCCGGAACTCGCCGGGCGGCATGACACGGACGCTTTCGGTGATCATCACGATCATCGCGGTATGCCCGCCCGCCGTAAGGAATATGAGCAGCGCCAGCAGGTTCAGGAACTGCGAAAGTATCGGCGTTGATCCCAAAGTCGGGTCGAACGACTGCGCGAAGCTGATTCCGACGGACATCGAGATCTGCTCCCCCGCGGTGACGACCGCGGCGGACACGAACTGGAGCGCGAGCCCCATCGACACTCCGATCAGCGCTTCGCTCAGCAACAGAAGCAGATCAGGCTCACCGAACGGGCGTCCGGGGGCGGAAAGAGAGTTCGGGACTACGGGCATCACCGCCATGCAAAGCACAGCCGCATAGACGATCCGGATGCGAACGATACCGGCCGATTGCGTGAACAACGGCGCCGCCAGGAAGAACGCGGAGAGCCGCGTCAACGGCAAGAGCATCGATCGCAGCCAGTCGAGCGTCAGCACGCCGAGTTCCAGCATGACGTCAGAGCCCCACGTCCGCTATCCGTTCGAAGATCCGCCTTGTGAAATCCACCAGCAATTGCAGCTGCCAACCGCCCACCAGAAGTATGAGCAGCATCACGGCAACGAGCTTCGGCAGGAAGCTGAGCGTCATCTCGTTGATCGACGTCGCCGCCTGAAAGATGCCGACGATCACGCCGACCAACAGCACCGTGATCAGTATCGGCCCGGCCACGAGCCCGCCGACCCACATCGCCTCCCGGACCAGATCGATGACGCCCGTCTCGTTCATGGCAACGGAGCGGCAAAGCTCGCCGCCAGCGACCCGAGGATGAGTGCCCAACCGTCGACCAGCACGAACAGCAGGAACTTGAAGGGCAGCGCGATCATCACCGGGGATACCATCATCATGCCCATCGACATGAGCACGCTTGCGACCACGAGGTCGATGACAAGGAACGGGATGTATATCAGGAAGCCGATCGTGAAAGCGGTCCGCAGTTCGCTCGTCAGGAACGATGGCAGCAGCACGCTCAACGGCGTATCGAGCGGCGCCTTGACCGGCGGCGTCTTGGCGAGGTCCATGAAAAGCTTCAGGTCGGACTCACGGGTCTGCGCAAGCATGAACTTCTTCATGGGCACCACAGCTCGCTGCAGCGCCGTCTCGAACGGGATGCTTTCGGCGACGTACGGCTGCAACGCATCGCGTTGCACCTCGTTCAATGTCGGGCCCATGACGAAGAAGGTCAGGAAGAGCGACAGGCCGACGATCACCTGGTTCGGCGGCGTCTGCGCCGCGCCCAGCGCCTGACGCAGGAGGCCAAGCACGATCACGATGCGGGTGAAGGCCGTCATCGAGAGCACGATCGCCGGCAACAGCGTCAGCAGCGTCATCAATCCGAGCGCCTGCAGCGTCAGGCTGTAGGCCTGTCCGCCGCCGGCTACCGGGGCGGTGCGCAGCAGTTCGATCGCCGCAGCGTCCTGCCCCATCGCCATCGGGGCAGCGATGCAGCAGATCATCGCCGCCAACGGGCGCAGTTTGCGGATCATGGCGCGTTCGTCTCGTCGCCGACATCGTCGGCTTCGGCGCTGGCGAGCAAGGAGATCGAGCCCGGCGTCACGCCGAGCAGATGGTCACGCCCCGCGAAACGCACGACCATCAGCTTCTCCCGCGCGCCCAGCGATGCGTGGGCGACGATGCCGATGATGCTACGCGCCGGACCATGCTGTCCGAAACGGAGCCTGCGCAACGCCCAGATCGCAACCGCCAGCAGCCCGCCGACCAGCAGCAATGCAGATATGTATCTGACCGGATCCATCGCGTCTCTCGTCGCCGGTCAGAGATGCTTGACGCGGTCTTCCGGATCGACCACTTGGGTCAGCCGGATCCCGTAGCGTTCGTTGACCAGCACCACCTCGCCGCGCGCGATTACGGTGTTGTTGACGCACACATCGAGCGGCTCGCCCGCGACGCGGTCAAGCTCGACCACGCTGCCTTGGCCGAGCCGCAGCAGATCGCGTATGCGCAGTGAAGAACGACCGACCTCGACCGATACGCTGACCGCGACGTTCTGGATGAGATCGAGCTGGACTGACGGCTCCGCACCGCCATCGCCCTTGGATATCAGGCCTGTGGCCGTTTCGTTCATGCTGCCGTTGCTCCTGCTGTTTTAATCGTCTGCACGCCCGCGCGTCGGCGCTGAGGATCCGCGTTGTCACCATCGGCGTCGACACCGCCGGAATGTGCCCCGACCGTGCCTTCGGCCGCCTTGTGTTCCTCCTCAGGCGGCTCTATGACTCGCTCGATGCGGATCGCCGTGTTGCCGTCCGCGGTGCCCCATTCGGCGTCGAACACATGGGAAGACTGGACCAGAACCTTGACCGTCGGCGGAGGCTTGAACCAAAGGGTATCGCCCGCCTTGATGGACGCGAGATCGAGCGCGGACACGCGGAGCGTGACCAACTGGGCGACCAGTTGCAGCTCGGCGTCCGAGACGGAGTCGCGGAGCTGCTCGGACCACCGCGCAGCGAGCTTCTCGTCCCGCTCACCGGCCTGCAATCGCCCCCGAAGGAGCAGCCGTATCGGCTTGAGCGCGGAGAACGGGTACATCACGGTCAGCTGGCCCCGGATGTCAGAGCCGAGTTCCAGGTCGAACCGGCTGACGACGACCGTCTCGCGGTCCTCGCCGATCTGCGCGAACGCCGGGTTGATCTCGCGGCTCACGAACTCCGGGTTCAGCGCATAGACCGGCGCCCACGCCTCCCGGAGATTCTCGAAGACGGACTCGAGCAGCAGCTGGATGATTCGCTCCTCCGTCGGCGTGAATCCGCGCAGCGGAGAGAGCTCCAGCGAGCCGCCGCCGCGGCCGCCGAAGAAGCTGTCGACCGCGCCGTACACGATGGACGGCTCCAGGGTGACCAGTCCATAGCCGCGCAGCGGCGTGAATCGGACGATGTTGACGTTGCAGGGCGACGGGAGCGTCTTGAGGTAAGCGTTGAATGTCATCACGTCGAACGGGGCGGCTGTGACTTTCACGGCTTGGCGCAGCAAGGTGAGCAGCCCGCCTCGCAACTGTCTCGAGAAACGGTCGTTGATCATCTCCAACGCGGCGAGCTGACCACGCGACGTGGTGTCGTTGGCGATGAGATTGTACGGCTGCACCGCAGGCGCTGTCGCCGCGGCGGATGTGTCGAGGTCACCGGTCTGCATCGCCTCGACCAGCGCGCTGACTTCCTCCCGGCTGAGGATCTGTCCGGACGTTGACATCGTTCGTTTCGTCGCTGTTCTTACTGGAAGACGAAATGGGTGAACATGACTTCGTCGATGCCACCGAAATCTTCGTTCCGGATCAGCACATCGTTCATGGCGTCGCGCAGGGCCTCGGCGAGCTTCGCGCGCCCCTCGACAGAGGTCATCTCTTCCTCTCCGAACTGGCTCGCCGTCGCGATGATCGCGGCTTCGATGGCGATCTGATGCTTGGTCACGCGCTCGACGATCTTGTCGCCGTAGAAGGTCTTGTAAGCGACGCGGAACTGCACGAATTTCCTCGAGTTCGGCACATTGAGCGTGAAGTCCCGCTCTTTGCCGTCAGCGTTGGTGATCGGCTTGTAGGTAGCCGTGAACTTCTCGCTCTCCGGCACCTCCGCGGACGGCTTCTCCTCGCCGCCCCCGGCCTCAGCGTGTCCGCCCTCGGCCGCCTTTTCGCCATGCCCGCCCTCGCCGCCGCCGTGACCCCCGTCGCCCTCGGCACCCTCGCCGCCATGCTCGCCCTCCTTGCCGGCCGCCTGCGTTTCGGAAGGCGGATGCGTGAAGAACCCGGTGAAGTACAGGGTCGCTCCCACAGAGCCGCCGATCAAGGCTATCGCGCCGGCGGCGATCATCACGAAGAAGATCAGCTTGGATTTCTTGCTGGGAGCGCCTTCCTCGCCGGCCGGAACGGCGGCGTCGGCAGCCTTCTTCTTGTCGTCCTTCTTGTCTGACATCGCTATATACCGTCTGTAGTTTTCGGGGTGTTGATCAAACGAACAGGTCGATCGCGCCGGAGCCGGTCTTGACGCCCGTGGTCAGGCGCGACACGCCCGCTTGGATGACCGGGTCAGCTTCTTCCTTCCGCGCGCGCTGATCGCCCTGCAAGGGCGCCCTTCGTGCGGGCTCGCTGAACGCCCGCGAGCCTGATTGGTTGAAAGCCCATCCCGCAAGCTGCAGACCCGCGGACTCGAGCGACTCGCGCAGCCTGGGCAGCCCGGACTCGAGCAACGCGCGGACCTCGCCGTTGGCGACACCCACTGTCGCCGTGACGG
>RFZO01000046.1 GCA_009920715.1 Actinomycetota bacterium
AGGGTCAGGTGTACGTGTTGACGAAGGAGGAGGGTGGCCGTCACAAGCCGTTCTTCAACAACTACCGTCCGCAGTTCTTCTTCCGCACGACTGACGTGACGGGCACGATCGCCCTGCCGGCGGGCACCGAGATGGTGATGCCCGGTGACAACGTGACGATGACGGTGGAGCTCGGCAAGCCGATCGCGATGGACGAGGGTCTGCGTTTCGCGATCCGTGAGGGTGGCCGCACTGTTGGTGCTGGTCGCGTCACCAAGATCATCAAGTAACGGAACTGCCCCGAAGGAAGAGGTGCCGTCATGGCCAAGAGCGACAAGCGCGTGAAGATCACGCTCGAGTGCACTGAGTGCAAGGAGCGCAACTACATCACGATGAAGTCCAAGATCAACGACCGCGAGCGTCTGGAAATGAAGAAGTACTGCGCTCGCGACCGCCGGCACACGACCCACAAGGAAACGCGCTGACGGGGCCTCTCGCGCAGCGCGGTCCCACCCGGGCCGCCGTCGGGCGATTAGGGCAGTAGCTCAGTTGGTAGAGCATCGGTCTCCAAAACCGACGGTCGGGGGTTCGAGTCCCTCCTGCCCTGCAAGAACGAAACACACACAGACGACACACACGAGACAGAGCGAAAGACAATGTCAACGGACCTGAACCGCGAGCAGAAGCGGGCACTGAAGCGAATGGGAGCCCTCAACGAGCAGGGCAACCCCGTGCGCACCCAGCCGCAGCCCCGCCAGAAGAGCGCGGAGCGCACCGGTCCCGTCACCTACGTGCGTGAGGTCCGCGAGGAGATGGCAAAGGTCGCCTGGCCGAAGTGGCCCGAGGTCCGCCGCTACTCAATGATCGTCCTCGTCACTGTCGTCGTATTCACCGCCTACATCGGTGGACTCGACGCGGTGTTCGGGGTCTTCTCCGGCTGGCTCTACAAGGACTGAAGATGAACGACGAACTCAACACCGACACCGACGAGCAGCGCGAGCCCGACGTGGTTCTCGACCTCACCGACCAGACCGACACCGACGTTGATTCCGACGACGACGAGGACGACACCCCGCGCGAGACACCGGCCTGGATGAAGCCCGGCCAGTGGTACGTGGTGCACTCGCAGTCCGGCTACGAGAAGAAGGTCGAGGCGAACCTGAAGACCCGCATCGCCTCCATGAACCTCGAGGAGTCGATCTACGAGATCGTCATCCCCATGGAGGACGTGGTCGAGTTCAAGCAGGGTCGCAAGACCACGGTCTCGAAGAAGGTGTTCCCCGGGTACCTGCTGGTCCGCTGCGAGATGGACGACCAGACCTGGTTCTGCATCCGCAACACCCCGGGTGTCACCGGTTTCGTCGGCCAGGCCCACAAGGGCCAGAAGCCCACCCCGTTGTCGCGCCGCGAGGTCGAGACGTTCCTGTCCGCCAAGGGTGACGGGGAGGCCGCGCCGAAGCGCAAGGCCCCGAAGATGGAGTACGAGGTGGGCGAGAGCGTCCGCGTGAAGGAGGGCCCGTTCGCCGATTTCAACGGCACCGTGGCCGAGATCAACACCGACCACATGAAACTCAAGGTCCTGGTCAACATCTTCGGTCGCGAGACCCTGGTGGAAATGGACTTCAGCCAGGTGGCAAAGCTCTGATCCAGCAGGCACACTTGGGTCGTTAGAAGGAAAGAACAGTCATGGCAAAGAAGAAGCTCGCCGCAATCGTGAAGATCCAGATCCCCGCCGGCAAGGCCACGCCTGCGCCGCCGGTCGGAACCGCGCTCGGACCGCACGGCATCCAGATCATGGACTTCGTGAAGCAGTACAACGCCGCCACCGAGGCGCAGGCCGGCACCATCATCCCGGTCGAGATCAGCATCTTCGAGGACCGCAGCTTCACCTTCATCCTGAAGACCCCGCCCACCCCGGTGCTGCTGCGCCAGAAGGCCGGTCTCGAGAAGGCGTCGCAGACACCGGGCAAGACCGTCGCGGGCACCGTCACCGAGGCCGACGTCGAGGAAGTGGCCAAAATCAAGATGCCCGACCTCAACGCGTACGACCTCGAGGCCGCCAAGCAGCAGGTCCGCGGCACCGCCCGCTCGATGGGGCTGAAGGTCGTCTGACCGCGCGCGTCCGACGGACGCAGAACAGTTCTCCCGGTCACAGGATCACCTCGCCAGACCGGGCCACACAACACAAAGGAGAGAGGGAGGCATCTATGCCGGAAGCAAAGAAGTACAAGGCAGCCGTCGCGCTGTTCGACCGTGACGAGCAGTACACGCCCACCGAGGCAGTGTCCATCGTCAAGAAGACCGCCACCAAGAAGTTCGACGAGTCCGTCGACGTGGCCGTCCGGCTCGGCGTCGACCCCCGCAAGGCGGACCAGACCGTGCGCGGCACCGTCGCACTGCCCGCAGGTTCGGGCAAGACGCTCCGCATCGCGGTCATCGCCGCGGGTGACGCGGCCGCAGAGGCCCGCGCCGCGGGTGCCGACCTGGTCGGCGCCGACGACCTCGCCCAGGAGATCGAGAAGGGCAACATGGACTTCGATCTCATGATCGCCACTCCGGACATGATGCCCCTGGTGGGTCGTCTCGGCCGGGTGCTCGGACCCCGCGGTCTCATGCCGAACCCCAAGACCGGCACCGTCACCACCGACGTGGCCAAGGCCGTGGGCGAGTTCAAGGGCGGCAAGGTCGAGTACCGCACCGACCGCTACGGCAACGTCCACGTGCGCATCGGCAAGGCCTCGTTCAGCGAGGCCGACCTGGAGACCAACCTCCGCGCCGTCCTCGACGAGCTCCAGCGCGCCAAGCCGGCCGCCGCCAAGGGCCGCTACATGAAGAAGATCTCCATCTCCACCACCATGGGGCCCGGCGTCAAGATCGACCCGAACCGCCTCAAGCCCGCGGCGGAGTGAGAACCGGCCCGGGTGGCGTTGCACGGCGGCGCCCCTAGGCTTTCCCGACACAACTGAACTCTCGGTCCTCGCCAGAGACGTCCGGTCCGGTTTTCCGGCCAAGGGGAGCAATCCCACCTGACCAGGCGGACACCAATCCTCGCGGCCCTGTGCCGCTCGGCGCGGCGTTCGTTCACAGCGAGCGCCCCGAGCGTGAACACAGGACACCCGAGGAGGTGAATATGTCAAATGTCCGTTCCGAGAAGGAAGCAGTCGTCGCCGAGGTGCGCTCGAAGCTCGATGCCGCAGACGCGGTGATCGTCACCGAGTACCGCGGCATGACCGTGACCCAGCTCGCCGATCTGCGAGTGCAGCTCCGCGGCGCCGGATGCGAGTACCGCGTGTACAAGAACACGCTCGCCCGTTTCGCCGCCCGCGACGCAGGCATCGCAGGTCTCGACACGCTGCTCGTCGGTCCCACCGCCATCGCATTCGTGCATGGCGACGTGGCCGCTGTCGCGAAGACCCTGAAGGAATACGCCAAGACCAACCCGTTGCTCGTCATCCGGGGCGGTGCGGTGGCCGGCAAGGCCGTCTCCGCCAAGGAAGTCGAGGTTCTCGCCGATCTCCCGTCGCGCGAGGTCATGCTCAGCCAATTCGCGGGCATGCTGCAGGCCCCGCTCGTCAAGACAGCAGGTCTGCTGCAGGCGCTCCCGCGCAACATGGCGTACGGCCTGAAGGCTCTGGTCGACCAGAAGTCAGCGGCGTGACCGCACCGGCACATGCCGGTATCCCATCAACCAACTCTCAACACACGAAACCAACAGGGCACGCAGTGCCCGAACAAGCAAACGGGCACGGAGTGCCCAGACAAGAAGGAGAAAGAGCAACATGGCTCTCACCAAGGAAGACATCCTGGACGGCATCGCCGCCCTCACCGTCATCGAACTGAAGGAACTGCTCGACGCGTTCGAGGAGAAGTTCGGCGTGACCGCAGCTGCCCCGGCAGCGGTGGCCATGGTCGCAGCGGGCGGCGCAGCCGCCGGCGGTGCCGCAGCCGAGGACGAGAAGGACGAGTTCGACGTCATCCTGACCGACGGCGGCGCCCAGAAGATCGGCGTCATCAAGGTCGTCCGCGAGCTCACCAGCCTGGGCCTCAAGGAGGCCAAGGACCTGGTCGACGGCGCACCGAAGCCGGTCCTCGAGAAGGTCAGCAAGGACGACGCAGAGAAGGCCAAGGCCAAGCTGGTCGAGGCCGGCGCGTCCGTCGAGCTGAAGTGACCGGGGCGGCCCGGCCGCTTCCATCGCAACAGGGGCTCCCTTGCCGATCCGGCGGGGGAGCCCCTTCGATTTCCAGGCATTTCCAGTCCGGCCGGGCCGGGGGTGCTTGACTGACCCCTGTTCGGGGGCGTACCTTGCCCCCACCTCGGCGGGGCCCCACTGTGTGGGGGCCTGTTTGCCCGTTGTCTGGCGGGGGTTTGCGCCGATAGCGTTGTCGGTTGCCGTGTCTTGCCCCTCCTGGTCCCGCATTCCCAAAATTCAGTGCGGACTCCCGGTGGTGCACGTCGTTGCTCTTTCCCACCTCGAAGTTCAGGAGTGATCGTGGCCCCACGTTCCTTGTCGCATGACCGTTACTCGTTCGCCAACCTGGTGGAGCAACTCGAACTTCCCGATCTCATCGCGGTGCAGCGCGAGTCCTTCGACTGGTTCATGAAGGAGGGCCTCGCCGAGACCTTCCGCGACATCTCGCCGATCAGCGACTACTCCGGCGACCTCCAGCTGCAGCTCGAGTTCGATCCCGAGGACGAGGACCTCTGCCCCGGCCCCAAGTTCAGCGAGGCGGAGTGCCGCGAGAAGGAGATGACCTACGCGACGCCGGTGTTCGTGCGCGCGATCTTCTCCAACCGCACCACGGGTGAGATCAAGGAGCAGGTCGTCTTCATGGGTGACTTCCCGAAGATGACCAACAAGGGCACGTTCATCATCAATGGCACCGAGCGCGTCGTCGTGTCGCAGCTCGTCCGTTCTCCCGGCGTCATCTTCGAGCCGGGCGAGCGGTACCGCCTGCGCAACCTGTCCAAGCACCAGCTCGTGAAGGGCACCGTGCACCCGTACCGCGGCGAGTGGCTCGAGTTCGACGTCGAGCAGAAGCCCGGCAAGGACGTCACCGCCGGCTGCCGCGTCGCGCGCAAGCGCCGCATGAGCGTGTTCACGCTGCTCCGCGCCCTCGGCTTCGACGAGGACAACGCCCCCGGTTTCCTCGACCGTTTCGTCGCGCACTTCGATTTCCTCGAGGGCCAGTGGGAGAAGGAGCGCCTGCTCTACCCGAAGCAGGAAGAGGCGCTCATGGAGATCTACAAGCGCGCCCGTCCCGGCGAGCCCGTCAATGTCGAGTCCGCCCGTGCGTACTTCGAGGGCGCGTTCTTCGAGAGCCGTCGGTACGACCTCAGCCGCGTCGGTCGCTACAAGCTGAACCGCAAGCTCGGTGCGGAAGTCGCCAAGCTCACCGAGCTGTTCGGGCTCACCGCCGACCAGCTCGATCTGCCCACCGACAACCGCGAGGTGCTCACCAAGTGCGAGGTGCTGGCCGCCGTTTCGTACATGCTCCACCTCGTCAACCAGGCACCCGGCTACCGCCTCGACGACCAGGACCACTTCGCCAACCGCCGCGTGCGTTCGGTGGGCGAGCTCATCCAGAACCAGGTCCGCATCGGCCTGTCGCGCATGGAGCGCGTGGTGCGCGAGCGCATGACCACCCAGGACGTCGAGTCGATCACCCCGCAGACGCTCATCAACATCCGCCCCGTGGTCGCCGCCATCAAGGAGTTCTTCGGCACGTCGCAGCTGTCGCAGTTCATGGACCAGGTGAACCCGCTCTCCGGTCTCACCCACCGCCGCCGCCTCTCGGCGCTCGGCCCGGGCGGTCTCAGCCGCGAGCGCGCCGGCTTCGAGGTCCGCGACGTCCACTTCTCCCACTACGGCCGCATGTGCCCCATCGAGACACCGGAAGGCCCGAACATCGGTCTGATCGGCGCTCTCTCCACCTATGCCCGCGTCAACGAGTTCGGTTTCATCGAGACCCCGTACCGCCGAGTGAAGAACGGCAAGGTCACCGACGAGATTGTGTACATGGCCGCCGACGAGGAGGAGAACTACGTCGTCGCTCAGGCCAACACGCCGGTCAACAAGGACGGCTCCTTCAAGGACTCCCGCGTCCTTGTGCGTCGCTCGCCGCAGGCCGCCACGCTCGACGACCTCCGCAAGATGCTGGAGGCCGAGAGCTTCTTCGGCGCCACCACCGACATCGCCTCGGTCTCCCCGGAGGAGGTCGACTTCATCGACGTCTCGCCGAAGCAGATCGTCTCCGTCGCCACGGCGCTCATCCCGTTCCTCGAGCATGACGACGCCAACCGCGCGCTCATGGGCGCGAACATGCAGCGCCAGGCCGTTCCGCTCGTGCGTGCCGAGGCCCCCTACGTGGGCACCGGCATCGAGCGCCGTGCGGCGCGCGACGGAGCCGACGTCATTCTCGCCGAGGACAACGGCGAGGTCGTGGAGATCACGGGCGAGGCCATCGTCATGAAGTACGCGGGTCAGTCGAAGAAGGTGGAGCACAAGCTCATGAAGTTCCACCGCTCCAACCAGGACACCTGCATCAACCAGGTGATCCGCGTGGCCGAGGGCCAGAGCGTGAAGAAGGGTGACCTCCTCGCCGACGGTCCCAGCACCGACGACGGCGAGCTGGCACTCGGCAAGAACCTCCTCGTCGCGCTCATGCCGTGGGAGGGCTACAACTTCGAGGACGCCATCATCCTGTCAGAGCGCGTGGTGCGCGACGACGTGCTGACGTCAATCCACATCCACAACTACGAGGTCGACGCACGCGACACCAAGCTGGGCCCCGAGGAGATCTCGCGCGACATCCCCAACCTGTCGGACGACATCGTCCGTGACCTCGACGACATGGGCATCATCCGCGTCGGCGCCGAGGTCGGCCCCGGCGACGTGCTGGTCGGCAAGGTCACCCCGAAGGGCGAGACCGAGCTCACCCCCGAGGAGCGCCTGCTGCGCGCGATCTTCGGCGAGAAGGCACGCGAGGTGCGCGACACCTCGCTGAAGGTTCCCCACGGCGAGGGCGGCAAGGTCATCGACGTGAAGGTGTTCTCGCGCGACAACGGCGACGAGCTCCCGCCCGGCGTGAACCAACTGGTCAAGGTGTTCGTGGCGCAGAAGCGCAAGATCTCGGTGGGCGACAAGCTCGCCGGCCGCCACGGCAACAAGGGCGTCATCTCAAAGATCCTCCCGGTCGAGGACATGCCCTACATGGAGGACGGAACCCCCGTCGACATCATCCTCAACCCGCTCGGCGTGCCGAGCCGCATGAACGTGGGTCAGGTGCTCGAGGCACACCTCGGGTACGCGGCGCGCTGGGGCTGGACCGACAAGAAGAACGGACGCACTGTCGGCGCGGCGCCGAAGCGCGGCACCGAGTCGAAGACCCGCACGTCCACCGAGCCGGCCACGTACATCGCCACGCCCGTGTTCGACGGGGCGCACTGGGACGAGGCCGAGAAGTCCGGCGAGCACCCCACCATCCAGGACATCTTCGAGAACCTGAACGGCGAGGGCGCGGACGGCCAGCGCCTCATCCAGACCACCGGCAAGGCGGTGCTGCGCAACGGTCGCACCGGCGAGACGTACGACAACCCGATCACGGTCGGCTACATGTACATCCTCAAGCTGCACCACCTGGTGGACGACAAGATCCACGCGCGCTCCACCGGCCCGTACAGCATGATCACCCAGCAGCCGCTCGGCGGCAAGGCCCAGTTCGGCGGCCAGCGCTTCGGTGAGATGGAAGTGTGGGCACTGGAGGCGTACGGCGCCGCCTACTGCCTGCAGGAACTGCTCACCATCAAGTCCGACGACGTCCTCGGCCGCGTCAAGGTCTACGAGGCCATCGTCAAGGGCGACAACATCCCCGAGCCGGGCATCCCCGAGTCCTTCAAGGTGCTCATGAAGGAGATGCAGTCCCTTTGCCTGAACGTCGAGGTCCTCGACACGGCAGGCAAGGAGATCGAGATGCACGAGTTCGACGACGAGATCTACCGCACCGCGGAGGAGCTCGGCATCGACATCAGCCGTCCGGAGCGTGGCTCCGACGACGACGACCGTGACAACCGCGGCGTGCGCGCCTACTGATCGCCGGAAGACCAAGAGGAAACGGAACCACCATGCTCGACGTCAACATGTTCGAACAACTTCGGATCGGTCTGGCCACGGCCGACCAGATCCGCAACTGGTCCAAGGGCGAGGTCAAGAAGCCCGAGACCATCAACTACCGCACCCTGCGTCCCGAGAAGGACGGGCTCTTCTGCGAGAAGATCTTCGGGCCCACCCGTGACTGGGAGTGCTACTGCGGCAAGTACAAGCGCGTGCGCTTCAAGGGGATCATCTGCGAGCGCTGCGGCGTCGAGGTGACCCGATCCAAGGTCCGGCGCGAGCGCATGGGCCACATCGAGCTCGCCGCACCTGTCGTCCACATCTGGTACCTGCGCGGCACCCGTTCCTGGCTGGCCTACCTGCTGGGCGGCCTGGAGCCGAAGGAGGAGCTGAAGGCCAAGCAGCTGGAGAAGGTCATCTACTTCGCCGCGTACCTCGTCACCACCATCGACGAGGACAAGCGCCATGCCGACCTGCCGCAGCTCGAGGCCGACTTCCTCGAGGAGTGCGACGCCGTCATCAAGGACCGCGACAAGACCCTGAAGGCGCGCCTGAAGGAGCACGAGGCAGAGCTGAAGGCCATGGAGAAGGAGGGCGCGAAGGACGCCGACGTCCGTGCCCGCCAGCGCGCCATGGACAAGGAGGAGACCAGCCTCCGCGAGCGTTTCGACCAGGAGCTCGAGACCGTGAAGCGCACGTGGGACGAGTTCCGCGACCTCCACTCCCGCAAGATCATCGAGGACGAGACCCTGTGGCGCGAGCTCCGCGACCGCTACTCGGACTACTTCACGGGCGGCACCGGTGCCGACGCCATCAAGCAGCTGATCGACTCCATCGACTTCGACGAGGAGGAGATCAAGCTCCGCGACGCGATCGAGAACGGCATGAAGGGCAAGCCCCTCTCCGCCCAGCGCAAGCAGAAGGCCATCAAGCGCCTGAAGATCGTGGCATCGTTCAACAAGCGCGACGAGCGCGGCCACAAGGCGAACAGCCCGAAGGCCATGATCCTCGACGCAGTCCCGGTCATCCCGCCGGACCTGCGCCCCATGGTGCAGCTGGACGGCGGTCGTTTCGCCACCTCCGACCTGAACGACCTGTACCGCCGCGTCATCAACCGCAACAACCGTCTCCGCCGCCTGCTCGACCTCGGTGCACCCGAGATCATCGTGAACAACGAGAAGCGCATGCTGCAGGAGGCCGTTGACGCACTGTTCGACAACGGCCGCCGCGGCCGCCCCGTCACCGGGCCGGGCAACCGCCCGCTGAAGTCGCTCTCCGACATGCTGAAGGGCAAGCAGGGGCGGTTCCGCCAGAACCTGCTGGGCAAGCGCGTGGACTACTCGGGCCGCTCCGTCATCGTGGCCGGCCCCACCCTGCGCCTGCACCAGTGCGGCCTGCCGAAGCTGATGGCGCTCGAGCTGTTCAAGCCGTTCGTCATGAAGCGCCTCGTCGACCTCGAGCTCGCGCAGAACATCAAGAGCGCGAAGCGCATGGTGGAGCGCCGCCGTCCGCAGGTGTGGGACGTCCTCGAGGACGTCATCAAGGAGCACCCGGTCATGCTGAACCGTGCGCCCACGCTGCACCGCCTCGGCATCCAGGCCTTCGAGCCGATCCTCGTGGAGGGCAAGGCGATCCAGATCCACCCGCTCGTGTGCACGGCCTTCAACGCCGACTTCGACGGTGACCAGATGGCGGTGCACCTGCCGCTGTCCACCGAGGCTCAGGCCGAGGCTCGTGTGCTCATGCTGTCGGCGAACAACATCCTGTCGCCGGCATCGGGCCGCCCGATCGTCACGCCCAGCCAGGACCTCATCATCGGCGGGTTCTACCTGACCGAGCAGGTCGACGGCGCGAAGGGCGAGGGCCGCATCTTCGGCTCGCGCTGGGAGCTGTTCCGTGCGCTCGACGAGGGTTCCGTCTCGCTCCACGCGCGCATCACACTCTCCGAGCGCACCGAGTCGGGCAAGCGTGAGTCGTTCGTGACCACCCCCGGCCGCGTGCTCTTCGAGGACACCCTGCCCGCGGACTACCCGGCGCGCTTCGGTCACATCGAGGCCCCGGTCAAGAAGCGCGAGATGGGCATCATCGTCGAGCGCCTCTCCGACCACTACGGCAAGGCCGAGATCAGCCAGACCCTCGACGACCTGAAGGCCGTCTGCTACCGCTACGCGTCGCAGTCCGGTCTCACGGTGTCCATCGACGACGTGAAGACGCCGAAGGCGAAGAGGACCCTGCTCGACGACTACGAGAAGCAGGCCGACAAGGTCGAGACGCAGTTCCGTCGCGGCATCATCACCGACGGTGAGCGCCGTCAGCAGGAGGTCCGCATCTGGACCGACGCCACCGCCGACGTCCAGAAGGCGATGGAGGAGGAGTTCAAGGCCGCGCGCTTCAACCCGATCGACATGATGGTCGGGTCGGGTGCGCGCGGGAACATGACCCAGATGCGCCAGATTGCCGGCATGCGCGGCCTCGTGGCCAACCCGCGCGGTGACATGATCCCCCGTCCGATCAAGAGCAACTTCCGCGAAGGTCTCGAGACGCTCGAGTACTTCATCGCCACGCCGGGAGCCCGCAAGGGCCTCGTCGACACCGCGCTCCGCACCGCCGACTCCGGTTACCTGACCCGTCGTCTCGTCGACGTGGCTCAGGAACTGATCGTGCGCGAGGACGACTGTGGTGCGCGTCTCGGTCTGTGGGTCGAGAACGTCAAGCCCGACACCGGCAGCTTCCGTGCCCACCTGGACACCAAGCTGTTCGGTCGCGCCGTGCTGAACGACGTGGAACTGAGCGACGGCACCGTCATCGCGAAGAACACCATCCTCGGCGACATCGAGGTCGACGCCCTGCGCGACGACCCCAAGGTCGACCGCGTCCAGGTGCGCTCCGTCGTCACCTGCGACGCCGTGCTCGGCGTGTGCGCGCTGTGCTACGGCCGCTCGCTGGCCACCGGCAAGGCGATCGAGCTCGGCGAGGCGGTCGGCGTCATCGCCGCCCAGTCCATCGGCGAGCCCGGCACGCAGCTGACCATGCGCACGTTCCACACCGGCGGCGTCGCGGGCAAGGACATCGCCGGCGGTCTGCCGCGCGTCGTCGAGCTGTTCGAGGCGCGCACCCCGCGCGGATCGGCACGTCTCGCCAAGGCAACCGGCAAGGTCCGCATCGGCGAGGACGAGGGCAAGGGAATCCCCGTGTCCATCGTCGACGACAAGGGTGAGGAACACCTCATCATGCTCCCGTCGGGCAGCCGCCCGAAGGTGCGCGACGGCGAGAACATCGACGCCGGCCAGCCGGTCACCGACGGTCCCTTCGACCCGAAGGAGATCATGGAGATCCTCGGCATCCGCCAGACCCAGCAGTACCTCGTGGAAGAGGTGCAGAAGGTGTACCGCGACCAGGGTGTGTCCATCCACGACAAGCACATCGAGCTCATCGTGCGCCAGATGACCCGCCGCATCGGCGTCCAGGAGCCCGGCGACACCGGGTTCCTGCCGGGCGAGCGCGTGGACGCGAAGGTGTTCCGCGACACGAACAAGGCGATGGTCGAGCAGGGCAAGCGCCCCGCCGAGGGCCGTCCCGAGATCATGGGCATCACCAAGGCGTCGCTCGCCACCGACTCGTGGCTGTCCGCCGCGTCGTTCCAGGAGACCACGAGGGTGCTCACCGAGGCCGCCATCGACGGCCGCGGCGACAGCCTGCTCGGTCTGAAGGAGAACATCATCATCGGCAAGCTGATCCCCGCCGGCACCGGCATGGAGCGGTACCGCTGGTTCGACATCGACGCCCCGGACTACGTCCCGCTCGAGTACTTCAGCACCGAGGAGGCGGACCCGTCCGCCTACCTGGCCAGCCTGCAGGGCACCTACGTGCCCGGTGCGGAGAGCCAGGCGGAGGAGTCTCCCGTTGCCGTCATGGAGCCGCCGGCCGTGTCGCCGGAGGCAACCGACGGGGACGGTCCGGCCGACGAATCGTCAGCAATCTGAACCCCGGTGGCAGGTTGCCACCGGGGGACACCCGCCCATAGCCTTGACCGTCTTGATGGTCTGGCCGTCGGACGGGTCTCCCGCCTGATCAGACCCGATTTTTTCCACAACAAGAGGTAGAAGCGTGCCCACAATCCAGCAGCTGATCCGCCAGGGTCGCAGCACGAAGTCAACCAAGACGAAGACGCCGGCCCTGAAGGGGTCGCCGCAGCGTCGTGGCGTGTGCACGCGCGTGTTCACCCAGACCCCGAAGAAGCCGAACTCGGCCCTGCGCAAGGTCGCCCGCGTCCGTCTCTCGAGCGGCGCAGAGGTCACTGCCTACATCCCCGGCGAGGGGCACAACCTGCAGGAGCACTCCATCGTGCTCGTGCGCGGGGGTCGCGTGCGCGACCTGCCGGGTGTGCGCTACAAGATCATCCGCGGCGCGCTCGACGCAGCCGGCGTGAAGAACCGCAAGCAGGCGCGCAGCCGTTACGGCGCGAAGCGCGAGAAGTAAGAAGGAACCGACATGCCGCGTAAGGGCCCCGCACAACGTCGCGAACTGGTCGCCGACCCCATCTACCGTTCGCTCCTCGTCACCCAGTTGACGAACAAGGTGATGCTCCACGGGAAGAAGAGCACCGCCGAGAAGATCGTGTACGACGCCCTGGCGATGATCGAGAAGAAGACCGGCTCCGAGCCGATCGCCACCCTCAAGCGCGCCATCGAGAACGTGAAGCCGCCGCTCGAGGTCCGCAGCCGCCGCGTCGGCGGTGCCACCTACCAGGTGCCCGTCGAGGTCAAGCCGCGCCGCGCCACCACGCTCGCCATCCGCTGGGTCGTGGACTACGCCCGTGCCCGCCGCGAGAAGACCATGGCCGAGTGCCTGGCCAACGAGCTCATGGACGCCGCCAACGGGCTCGGCGCCTCCATGAAGAAGCGCGACGACATGCAGAAGATGGCCGAGTCCAACAAGGCCTTCGCGCACTACCGCTGGTAGTCCGCACCGACACAACAGAACAGACAGCACGGAGCGCACCGCCAGCAAGCCTGAGGTGCGCTCCCGTGTGTGTGACAGCCCCTCGACAACAGACCCCCCGACAGACCCCCATCAACAAGGTGAACACAAATGGCCAAGCGTGAATACCCACTCGAGCGCACCCGCAACATCGGCATCATGGCGCACATCGACGCCGGCAAGACCACCACGACCGAGCGCATCCTCTACTACACCGGCAAGAGCTACAAGATCGGCGAGGTCCACGAAGGTGCGGCGACCATGGACCACATGGCCCAGGAGCAGGAGCGCGGCATCACCATCACGTCTGCCGCCACCACCTGCATCTGGAACAACCACCGCATCAACATCATCGACACCC
>RFZO01000047.1 GCA_009920715.1 Actinomycetota bacterium
GGCGGCGCTCGCGCGCAACGAACCCGGCCTGCAGGAGGTGCTCGGTCGCTCCGGCGCCGTGCTGGCCGTGCCCGAGTCGGCGCGCCCCGTCATCGTCGCCGCGCTCACCCACGCCACCACCCGTTCCCCGGTCGTGGTGGCCGTGCCCACCGGGACCATGGCCCAGCAGCTCGCCGACGACCTCGCCGCGTTCCTCGACCCGTCGGACATCGCCGTGTTCCCCGCGTGGGAGACGCTGCCGTTCGAACGGGTGAGCCCCGACGTCCACACCATGGGCGAGCGGATGAAAGTGCTGTGGCGCCTGCGCACGGAGGGCCAGGCACCGCGCGTCATCGTGGCGGGCACGCGCGCGTTGCTGCAGAAGCTGGCGCCGGGTGCCGCGGCGGTCGAACCGATCACGGTCGCGAAGGGCGGACGGGTGGACGCCGACCGGCTGTGCGAGGAGCTCGTGCGGTTCGGGTACCGCCGCGAGAACGTGGTTGAGCACAGGGGCGAGTTCGCCCGTCGCGGCGCCATCATCGACATCTTCCCCAGCACCGACGACGAACCCGTGCGCATCGACCTGTGGGGCGACGACGTGGACAGACTCACCCGGTTCGCGGTTGCGGAGCAGCGCAGCACCGCGGACATCGACGCCGCGCTGGTGTTCCCGGCGCGCGAGCTGATCTACGACGACGCGATGCGCCAGAGGGCGCGCGCGCTGGTGGCCGGGGAACCGTGGGGCCGCGAGCACTGGGAGCGCCTCGCCGAGGGGCAGGTGTTCGACGGCATGGAGAGCTGGATGCCGTGGCTCTCCCCGCAGGACGACCTGCTGACCGACCTGGTCGACGGCGATGCCCTCGTCGTCCTCGTGGAGCCGCGCCGCATGGCGGACCGTGCGCGCGACCTTCTCGCCGAGGAGGACGACCTCGCCCGTGCGCTCGCATCGTCCTGGGCCCGCGACGCCGATGTCGCGTTCCCCCGGCTGCACGTGGAACCGGAGCGTCTGCTGGCGGGCTCCCTGCGCGCACCCGTCCTGAACATCTCCCCCGCGCCCGACTCGCCGGGGGCGAGCCTGGTGCAGGCAGCGGGGTGGGGACCCGTCATCCACGACCCCACACCGGTGATGCGCCGTCTCGCCGAGATGATCTCCGACAAGTGGCGGGTGGTCGTCGCCGCGTCCACTGAGGAGTCAGTCGACAGGCTCGCCGCGTTGATGGCGGACAACGGCCTGCAGTTCGGGCGGGCGGCGGGATCCACCGACCTCTCCGCGCCGGGTGCGTGGGTGGTGCACGCGGCGCTTGCGAACGGGTTCTCACTCCCGTCGTCGCGCATCGCCGTCATCACAGAGTCGGACCTCAGCGGCCGGCGCCGCACGCGCCGGTCGAGGGCCACGCGCTCGCGCTCGTCCGGCACCGTGTTCGAGGACCTCCAGCCGGGCGGGTACGTGGTGCACGCCCACCACGGTGTCGGCCGCTACGAAGGAATGGCGAAGCGCTCGATCGGCGGGGTGGAGCGCGACTACCTGCTCATCGCGTACAAGGGCAACGACCGTCTCTACGTGCCCACCGAGCAGATCGGCGTGATCCGCCAGTACGCCGGCGGCGAGACTCCCGTGCTGAACCGCATGGGCGGGGCCGACTTCGCGCGCACCAAGTCGCGCGTGCGCTCCGCGGTGCGCGAGGTCGCCCAGGAACTCGTGGTGCTGTACCAGAAGCGCGTGAACGCGAAGGGCCACGCGTTCCCCGCCGACACACCGTGGCAGCACGAGATGGAGCAGGCGTTCCCCTTCATCGAGACCCCCGACCAGCTCACCGCCATCCATTCCGTGAAGGAGGACATGGAGAGCCCCGTGCCGATGGACAGGCTGCTGTGCGGCGACGTGGGTTTCGGCAAGACGGAGGTCGCCGTGCGCGCGGCGTTCAAGGCGGTGCAGGCCGGGAAGCAGGTGGCGGTGCTGGTGCCCACCACCCTCCTCGCCACGCAGCACGGCAACACGTTCGCCGAGCGGTTCGCCGGCTACCCGGTGCGGGTGGAGGTGCTGTCGCGGTTCCTCTCGGCGTCCGGGGCGCGGAAGGTGATCGCGGGGCTCGAGTCCGGTGACGTCGACTGCGTCATCGGCACGCACCGTCTGCTGCAGGAGGGCATCAAGTTCAAGGACCTCGGTCTCCTCGTGGTGGACGAGGAGCAGAGGTTCGGCGTGCAGCACAAGGAGGCGATGAAGCGCCTGCGCCACGACGTGGACGTGCTCACCATGTCGGCCACGCCGATCCCGCGCACGCTCGAGATGAGCCTCGTCGGCATCCGCGACCTCTCGTTGCTGCAGACACCGCCGGCGGACCGGCAGCCGATCCTCACCTACGTGGGCGAGCAGAGCGAGCAGGTCGCGGTGGAGGCGATCCGGCGTGAGCTGCTGCGCGAGGGACAGGTGTTCTGGGTGCACAACCGCGTCCAGTCCATCGAGGAGCGCGCCCGCGAGCTGCGCGAACTGGTGCCCGAGGCACGCATCGCAGTCGCCCACGGGCAGATGGACGAGAACGAGCTCGAGCAGGTCGTGATGGACTTCTGGGAGGGCAACTTCGACGTGCTCGTGTGCACCACCATCATCGAGAGCGGCATCGACATGCCCACCGTGAACACCCTCGTGGTGGAGCGGGCGGACCTGCTGGGGCTGGGACAGATGCACCAGCTGCGCGGCCGCGTGGGGCGCAGCGGGCAGCGCGCCTACGCGTACCTGTTCCACCCGCGCGACGCACGCCTCACCGAGGACGCCCACGAGCGGCTCCGCACGATCGGCGAGTCGACCGAGCTCGGCAGCGGCTTCAAGATTGCGATGCGCGACCTGGAGATCCGCGGCGCGGGGAACCTCCTCGGGGAGGCCCAGAGCGGCCACATCGCGGCGGTGGGGTACGACCTGTACTGCCAGATGGTGACCGAGGCGGTCGCCGAGATGAAGGGCGAGACCACCGAGGAGCCGCGGGAGATCAAGATCGACATCCCCGTCGACGCACACCTCCCGGCGGACTACGTGCCGAGCGAGGAACTCCGCCTCGAGGCGTACCGCAGGCTCGCCGAGGTGCGCACAGGCGCTCGTCACCGTCGGGGCCCTGCGCGTGGAATGCATCCGGTGCGGCTTCGACGAGATGGTCGTGGCCGGCAAGGAGATCCGCATCTCCCCCGTCGAGCTGCGCGCCAGCCAGACGCGCACGCTGCGGCGCCTCGCACCGCGCGCGGTGTGGAGGGAACCCCAGAAGCAACTCCTCGTGCCGTTGCAGAAGGGTCCCGGGGCCGCCGACGACCTGCTCGCGTTCGTCCGTGAACTGTGGGAGGAAGACCCCGAGAACTAGTCTCGCCACGTGACCCGCAGAACCCCCCGCCTGATCACCTCCCTCGCCGCCGTCGCGGCCGTCTCGCTGTCCGGGTTGCTCGCCTCGTGCGGGGCCGTGCAGTCGTCCTCGGAGGCGTTCTCGGTGAACGGCGAGTCGTACTCGCGCGAGGACGTGAGCGGTCTCCTCGACGGCCTGGTGCTGCTGCAGCAACTGAACGCACCGAACGGCGTGGCCCCCGCGACCGACGTCGCCGAGATCATCTCCGTGATGATCCAGTACCGCGCCGGTGCCGCGGTGCTGGACGACTGGGGAACACCCGTCACCGACGCAGAGAGGGCACAGGCCGCCGGCCCCCTCACCACCCAACTGCCCCCGGGCATCTCGGAGGACGTGAAGGACCTGCTCGTGGACCTCAACCTCACCGGCAAGGCCGTCGACGCGGTGAAGACGCCGTCGGCAGCGGAGGTCGAGACGATGTACTCGGCGGCCCCCGCATCCACCGGGCATCTGTGCATCAGGCTCGCCACGCTGAAGAGCGCGGGCGCCGCGCGGGACATGATCGACGCCGTGAACGGGGGCGGCGATTTCGCGGCCCTCGCCACGAAGAGCGGAGCCGAGGACGGCGGCATCGTGACGGGCGGCAACGGGAGCCCCTGTCTCACGCTCGACGCCATGAGGGCCCGCCTCGGCGGGACCGCGGTGGGCGCGCTCATCTCCTCGCCGTCGGGCCGGCCGACAGAGGCGTTCGAGGACGAGGACGGATGGCACGTGGCCGTGCACCGTCCGTGGGACGAGGTCAAGTCGGATCTCATGACCTCGCTGTCCGCCGCGCCGGGCCGCTCCCTCATCAGCGGCGTCCTCGCCACGGCGGACATCCGGGTGAAC
The DNA here is from genome assembly GCA_009920715.1 of Actinomycetota bacterium. Classification (GTDB taxonomy): domain Bacteria; phylum Actinomycetota; class Acidimicrobiia; order Acidimicrobiales; family Ilumatobacteraceae; genus UBA2093. The sequence continues at coordinate 4,194 of RFZO01000047.1, forward strand.
TCGGTGTACGGCACCTGGAACACCGCCACGTCACGGGTGGAGTGATGCCGAGGGTCACCGTCGTCGGTCTCGGACCGGGTGACCCTGAACTCGTCACCCGTGCGACAGCGCAGATACTCGCCGGGCCCGAACCGGTGTTCCTCCGCACCTCGCGCCATCCGTCGGCCCGCCTGGCCGGCGCCGCGGTCTCGTTCGATGACGTGTACGACGCAGCCGACACGTTCGCCGGCGTGTACGCGACCATCGCCGACCGTCTCGTCGCCGCGGCGGCGGAGCACGGCGAGGTGACGTACGCCGTGCCCGGTTCTCCGCTGGTGCTGGAGCGCACCGTCGCGCTGCTGCGCGCCCGCACCGATGTGGAGACCGTGGTGCACCCCGCCGTGTCGTTCCTCGACGAGGTGTGGCGCGTGCTCGGCATCGACCCCGTGGAGGCGGGTGTGCGGCTCGTCGACGGCCACGAGTTCGCGGTGTCCGCCGCCGGGGTGACCGGCCCGATGCTGGTCGCGCACACGCACGCGAACTGGGTTCTCTCGGACATCAAGCTCGCGCTGGAGGAACCCGCCCCCGACACGCAGGTCGTCCTGCTCCACCACTTGGGTCTCCCCGACGAGCAGGTCGTCCGCACCGTGTGGGCGGACATGGACCGCGTGATCGAGGCCGACCACCTCACGTCGCTGTGGATCCCCTCGCTCTCGTCGCCCGTGGCCGCAGAGATGGTGCGCTTCCACGAACTCGCCCGCACGCTTCGCGCGCGGTGCCCGTGGGACATCGAGCAGACGCACCGCACACTCGTGCAGTACCTGCTGGAGGAGGCGTACGAGGTGGTCGACGCGATCAACGCGCTCGATGCCGGCGACCCTTCCACCGACGAGGACTTCATCGAGGAACTCGGCGACCTGCTCTACCAGGTTGAGTTCCACGCCGCCATCGCGGAAGAAGAGGGACGCTTCACCATGGCGGACGTCGTCACGCGGGTCCACGACAAGCTCGTGTCGCGGCACCCGCACGTGTTCGGTGACGTCCAGGCGGCCACGAGCGCGCAGGTGGAGTCGAACTGGGACGAGATCAAGAAGGCGGAGAAGCCGGCGCGCACCGGCATCTTCGACGGACTCGCCGAATCAGCGCCTTCGCTCCAGTACGCCCACAAGAGCCAGCAGCGGGCGGCGAAGATCGGGTTCGACTGGCCCGACGCGGAGGGGGCGCTCGCAAAGATCGCCGAGGAGACCGCGGAGGTCCGCGCGGCGGCGCGGACGGGCGACCCGGAGGCGGTCGCCACCGAGATCGGCGACCTGCTGTTCTCGGCGGTGAACGTGGCGCGCCATCTCGGGGTAGACGCGGAGTCGGCCCTGCGGGCATCGGTGCAGAAGTTCCGGAGGCGGGTCGATGCGGTGCGCGAGCGTGCGGCGGCACGGGGTGACGACGTGTCGCACCTGTCTCTCGCCGAGCTGGATGCGCTCTGGGAAGTGGTCAAGCGCGAAACGGGTCACTAGCGTTCCTGCCATGAGCGAAATCGTCGAGGTGACCGGCCGCGAAGTCCTGGACTCGCGCGGCAACCCCACAGTCGAGGTCGAGGTGGTCCTCGACAGCGGTTCCACCGGGCGGGCAATCGTGCCGTCGGGTGCGTCCACCGGCGAGCACGAAGCGGTCGAACTGCGCGACGGCGGCCAGCGCTGGCTGGGCAAGGGCGTGTCGAAGGCCGTGGCGAACGTGAACGGGCCGATCGCCCAGGCGGTGGTCGGCATGGACGCCACCGACCAGCGGGGGCTCGACTCCGCGCTCATCCACCTGGACGGCACGGAGAACAAGGCCCGCCTCGGAGCGAACGCGATGCTCGGCACCAGCCTGGCAGTCGCCCACGCCGCGGCGGCCGAGCTGGAGCTGCCGCTGTTCCGCTACGTCGGCGGCCCGCACGCGCACGTGCTCCCCGTGCCGATGATGAACGTCATCAACGGCGGTGCGCATGCCGACAACAACGTTGACCTGCAGGAGTTCATGATCATGCCGGTCGGCGCCCCGAGCTTCCGCGAGGCGCTGCGCTGGGGCGTGGAGACGTACCACACGCTGAAGAAGGTGCTGCACGGGCGCGGTCTCTCCACCGCCGTCGGCGACGAGGGCGGTTTCGCGCCCAACCTGGACAGCAACGAGGCCGCCATCGCGGTGCTCGTGGAGGCGATCGAGCAGGCGGGCTTCGCCCCGGGCAGGGACATCGCCATCGCACTCGACCCCGCGATGAGCGAGCTCTACCGCGACGGCTCGTACCACCTGTCGGGCGAGGGCAAGGTCCTGTCGCGCGGCGACATGGTGAAGTGGTGGGCATCGGTCGTGGAGCGCTACCCCATCGTGTCCATCGAGGACGGCATGGCGGAGGACGACTGGGACGGATGGGGCGAGCTCACCGCCGCCCTCGGCTCGAAGGTGCAGCTGGTCGGTGACGACCTGTTCGTCACCAACGCGCGCCGCCTGCAGATGGGCATCGACCGCAACGTGGCCAACAGCGTGCTCGTGAAGGTCAACCAGATCGGGACGCTCAGCGAGACCCTCGACACGGTCGATCTCGCCACGCGCCATGCGTACACCAGCGTGATGAGCCACCGCTCCGGCGAGACGGAGGACGCCACCATCGCCGACCTCGCTGTTGCCACGAACTGCGGACAGATCAAGACGGGCGCGCCGGCACGCAGCGACCGTGTCGCGAAGTACAACCAGTTGCTGCGCATCGAGGAGCAGCTCGGGGACTCCGCGCGCTACCGCGGCCGGTCCGCACTCGCCCCGCTCGCCTGACCACCCCCACGAACGTCTGTTCGTGGTGCCTGTGGATAACCCCCGGCGCACGGCACAATGGACCCGTGGCACGCAGCACCCCGGCACGAAAGAGCCGCCCCGGCCGGAAGGCGACAGGCAGCACGACGGCCCGTCGTCGCCTGCGTTTCCTCGCCGACCCGCGGGTCCGCCGCTCGGTGCGGGTCGGCGGCGTGCTCCTGGTTGCTGCATTCGTGGTGAACCTGTTCTTCGTGCCGGTCGGCAATTTCCTCGAGCAGCGCAGCGTCCTCGCCCAGAAACAGGCCGAGTTCGATGCCCTCGCCGACGCGAACGAGCAGCTCCAGACCGAGGTGAACCGCATGCAGACCCCGGCAGGCATCAAGGAGGCCGCCAGGGACCAGCTCGGCATGACCATGCCCGGCGAGCAGCGGATCAAGTTGCTCCCCAGCCCCGCGCTGCCCACCGACCTGCCCGACCAGTGGCCCTACACCCTCGTCTCGGGCATCCTGAACGTCCGTCACCAGATCGCCGAGGCGGACAACGCCCCCCTCGCCCCGCTGTCCCCGTAGCGCATCACCGCCGGGCCTCCCCTTGGGGTGCGCGCCGGATGATGAGTAGTCTTCGCACACGGTCGGTCTCGATTAGGGGGAAACCATGGGCGGAAGCATTCTCGGGGAGCGCGTACTTCGCAAGGAGGACCCGAAGTTCCTGACATCGGGCGGCAAGTACGTCGACGACCTGCTCGACGAGCCGTTGCTGCAGGGTGCCCTGCACGTCACCTACGCGCGCAGCACCGTGGCCCACGGCCGGATCAACTCGATCGACACCTCCGAGGCGGCGGGCATGCCCGGCGTGGTCGCCATCTTCACCGCCGCCGACCTCGGCCTCCAGCCGGTGCCGTCGTCGTTCAACCCCGCAGCCGCGCGCACCCTCCTCGCCAGCGACAAGGTGCGCTACGTGGGCGAGCCCATCGCCGCGATCATCAGCGAGACCCGCGAGCAGGGCGAGGACGCGGCCGAGATGGTCTTCGCCGACTACGACGTGCTCCCCGCCTACACCGACATGATGGCCGCAATGGCTCCCGACGCCACGCTCATCTACGAGGCGTGCGGCAGCAACATCGTGTTCGACACCACCGCGCTCGGCATCCCCGCCAACACCGGCGACGACTTCTTCAAGGACTGCGAGGTCGTGGTCCGCGGCGAGTTCATGAACCAGCGAGTGGCCCCGTGCCCGCTCGAGGTGCGCGGCAGCGCCGTGGCGTGGGCCGACGGCCGCCTCCACCAGTGGATCTCCACCCAGCACGCCCAGGGCGCCCACGCACCCGTGGCCGCCACCAACGGGGTCGACCCCTCGCAGGTGCGCATCCTCACCCCCGACGTGGGCGGTGGATTCGGCGCGAAGATCGGCGCGTACCCGGAGGAACTGCTGCTCGGCGTCCTCTCGAAGCGCGTCGGCAAGCCGCTGCGCTGGCGTGAGTCGCGCAGCGAGTCGATGGTCGCCCTCGGCCACGGCCGCGCCCAGTTCCAGCGCGTCGTCATCGGCGGCAGCCGCGACGGCAAGGTCACCCACTACCAGCTGCACGCCTTCCAGGACTCCGGTGCGTTCGTGGACATGGGCACCATCCTCGCCCCGTTCATGACCCGGCCGATGTCGTCCGGCGTGTACGCCATCCCGAACATCGAGTGCCACACCACGTCGGTCGTCACGAACACCACGCCCACGGTCGCCTACCGCGGAGCGGGGCGCCCCGAGGCCACCGCCGCCATCGAGCGCGCGATGGACCTGTTCGCCTACGAGATCGGCAAGGACGCAGCCGAGGTGCGCCGCATGAACCTCATCCCGAAGTTCATGGAGCCCCACACCACGGTCGTGGGCCAGACCTACGACGTCGGCGACTACGAGGAGTCCCTGAACCGCGCGCTCGCGGCGGCGGACTACGCCGGGTGGCGCCGCAAGCAGGCCGAGCGCCGTGCATCCGGCAACGTGAAGCAGATCGGCATCGGCGTCAGCGTCTACGTGGAGATCACCGGCGGCGTCGGCAACGGCGAGCAGGCCAAGATCGAGATCCTCGACGACGGCAGCGCCCTCGTCTACACCGGCACCTCCCCGCACGGCCAGGGCCACGCAACTTCGTGGGCCATGCTCGCCAGCGAGAAGACCGGCATCCCGATCGACCGCATCGACCTCGTCTGGGGCGACACCGACCTCACCCCCGTCGGGTCGGGCACCATGGGCTCGCGCTCGCTGCAGCAGGGCGGCAACGCCGTGTACAGCGTGGCCGGCACCCTCGTGGAGAAGGCCAAGGCCGTTGCCGCACGCCTTCTCGAGGCGAACGAGGCCGACATCGTCCTCGACACCGACCGCGCGGTCTTCCACGTGGCCGGCACGCCCGCCGTCACGAAGACGTGGGCCGACCTCGCGGTCGCCGAGAAGGCGAACGGCGGGCTCAGCCACGACGAGTACATCGGCGTCCCCGGGGCGACGTTCCCGTTCGGTTCGCACGTCGCGGTCGTCGAGGTCGACACCGAGACCGGCAAGGTCACCCACATCGCGCACACCGCGTGCGACGACGCGGGACGCGTGCTGAACCCGATGCTGCTCGAGGGCCAGATCCACGGCGGCGTGGCCCAGGGGGCCGCGCAGGCCCTTCTCGAGGAGGTCGCCTACGACGGTGACGGCAACCCGATCACGTCGAACCTCGCCGACTACGCGTTCATCTCGGCGGCGGAGCTGCCGAGCGTGACCGTCGTTCACATGGAGACGCCAACGCCCGTCAACCTGATCGGTGCGAAGGGCATCGGCGAGTCGGGCACCATCGGCTCCACCCCGGCGCTGCAGTCGGCCGTGGTCGACGCGGTGTCGCACCTCGGCGTGCGCAACATCGAGATGCCCTGCACGCCCCAGCGCGTGTGGGCGGCCATCGCGGCGGCGAAGAAGTAACGAAGAGACACCGGAGACAAAGGAAACACCATGAAGATCCAGATGACCGTCAACGGCGTCCCGAGGGAGAACGACGTCGAGCCCCGCACGCTGCTCGTCCAGTACATCCGCGAGCAGCTCGGCCTCACCGGAACCAACATCGGCTGCGACACGTCCAGCTGCGGTGCCTGCACCGTGCACGTGAACGGCGAGTCCGTGAAGAGCTGCACCATGCTGGCCGCGCAGGCGGACGGCACCTCCGTCACCACCATCGAGGGACTCGCCAAGGGCGACCAGATGCACCCGATGCAGGAGGCGTTCATGCAGAACCACGGCCTCCAGTGCGGGTACTGCACCCCCGGCATGGTGATGGCGGCGATCAGCCTCCTCGAGGAGAACCCGAACCCCACCGAGGAGGACGTGCGCATCGGCCTCGAGGGCAACCTGTGCCGCTGCACCGGGTACCACAACATCGTCCAGTCCGTGCTCGCCGCGGCCAAGAAGTGAAGTGAGGAACCCGGGATGATCCCTGCACCCTTCGACTACAAGCGCGCCGGCTCCGCCGCCGAGGCGATCTCGCTCATCGGCCAGTACGGCGACGAGGCCAAGTTCCTCGCCGGCGGCCACTCGCTGCTGCCCATGATGAAGCTGCGCCTGGCCCAGCCCGCCGTGCTCATCGACATCGCGCGCATCACCGACCTCAGCTACATCCGCGAGTCCGGCGACCACATCGCGATCGGTGCGCTCACCCGCCACCACGACGTGGAGAACTCCCCCGTGCTGAAGCAGCACGTGCCGCTGCTGGCCCACGCGGCCTCGCACGTGGGTGACCCGCAGGTCCGCCACCGCGGCACCATCGGCGGGTCCATCGCCCACGCCGACACCGCGTCGGACCTGCCCGCCACCACGCTCGCGCTCGGCGCGACCTACGTGGTGCAGGGCCCGAACGGCACCCGCGAGATCGCGGCGAAGGACTTCTACAAGAGCTACTTCGAGTCGGACCTCGCGCCCGACGAGATGCTCACCGAGATCCGCGTGCCGAAGATGAACGGGGCGGGTTGGTCCTTCCAGAAGTTCAACCGCCGCGCCCAGGACTGGGCGATCGTCGGTGTCGCGGCCTGGCGCCGCGGCAACGAGTCCGGTGTCGGCCTCGTGAACATGGGCCCCACACCCATCCTCGCCTCCGCTGTGTCGTCGGCAATCGCCGGCGGTGCGTCCGTCGCCGATGCGGCGGCGCTCGCCACCGCCGAGTCGTCACCGTCGTCGGACCTCAACGCGAGCGCGGAGTACCGCGAGCATCTCGCCAAGGTCCTCGTGCGCCGCGCGCTCGAGCAGTCCTCCAACTGACGCGACACACCACGTGCCGTCGCGGCGAATAGCCTCGTCGACCGTGCCCGACAACGCCTCCCCCGACGCCGAGGACAGGTGGCGCGACCTGCGCCGCTTCCTGCTCTTCGCGTACTCGGCAGTGCTGCTGTGGAGCATCTTCGTGTGGGGACTGCCCATCGACCGGCTCCTCGTCCTCACGTGGATGGGGGTCGCCTTCGGACTCGGTGCGATCGGCAGGTCGCGCGCCGACGTGAAGCAGATGGCGAAGGACTGGGTGGCCCTCGTCGCCGTCTACATCGTGTACGACTACAGCCGCGGCACGGCCGACCAGCTGGGCATCCCGGTGAACTACACGCTCCCCGGGCAACTGGACCGGGTCCTGTTCCTCGGGCGCAACCCGAACGTCGCCCTGCAGTGGCGGCTGTACGACCCGGGCGACGTGAAGTGGTACGACGTTCTCGGGTCGATCATCTACATGACCCACTTCGTCCTCCCGGTTGTGCCGCTGGCGCTGCTGCGGGTGCGCAACCGCACTGCCTGGCTGCAGTACCTGCGGCGGTTCGCCCTCACCCTCTACATCTCGGTCGCGTGCTTCATCGTGTTCCCCGCGGCGCCTCCGTGGATGTCCGCCCGCGACGGCTACACCGACCCGGTCGCGCGCATCACCGGCCGCGGCTGGTGGGAGATCGGCCTGAAGACCATCTCGAAGACGCTCGACCGCGGTGCGGCCGTAATGAACCCCGTGGCCGCGATGCCGTCGCTCCACTCCGGTTGCGCCCTGCTCGTGGCGCTGTGGTTCACGCGCAACATGGGCACGAAGGTGCGCGTCGCAGCCATGGCATTCCCGCTCTCGATGGCCGTCACTCTCGTCTACTTCGGCGAGCACTGGTTCGTCGACGCGCTTGCCGGGTGGGGCGTGGTGCTTCTGGCCTGGAACCTGGCCGGGCGGTGGGAGCGGCGCAACGGCCAGCCGGAGGCGCCCCCGGTGTTCAGCCGCGGATCTGCACGGCAGAGCGCAGCGTCACGTACGGCCTGAACAACTCGGCCCTGATCCGGTTGTGCTCGTCGGCGGTGTCGTAGGCGTGCCACGACGCCTCGTCCTCGAACACGGCGACCACGGCGAAGTCGGCGTTGCCGTCGTTGATGCCCGCGTCGGGGCCACACGTGTAGGACAGGCACCCCTCCAGCGTCGATGCGTACGCCATCAGCTGCTCCCGTGCCGCGGCGGCGTGGCCCCGGGGCACCTCGTCGTTCCATGTGAACGTGACGATGTGGGTGAACATCCCTCTCCTCCTTCGGTCAGTCCCTGATGGTGCAGTCGCGGCTCACATGAGCCCGCTGAACGCACCGCCGTCCACGTTGACGTGGGTGCCGGTCATGAACTTGGCCTGCTCGCTGCACATGAACGCGGCGATCGCCCCGAAGTCATCGGCGTCGCCGATGGTGCCGGCGGGGACACCGGTGCGCGCCGCGTCGATGTTCGCCCCGTACAGCTGGCGGATGCGGTCCGTGTCGTGCGTGCCCGGCTGGATGGTGTTCACGGTGACCCCGTCGCCGGCGACCTCTCTGGCCATCGTCTTCAGGTAAGCGGTGAGGCCGGCGCGCGCGGTGTTGGAGAGGATGATGTTCGGCATCGGCTGGCGGACCGAGAGTGAGGTGATCGCGAGGACGCGCCCCCACTTCCGCGCGCGCATCCCCGGCACCACCACGTTGCACATCGCCACGGCGGAGAGCAGGTTCTTCTCGAGTGCGGGAAGGTACTCGTTCTCCGGCGTCGACTCGAACGTGCCGGCCGGAGGGCCGCCGCCGTTCGCGACGAGGATGTCAACGTGGCCGAGCATCGACTGCGCCGTCGCGGCGAACTCCCTGCCCCCGTCGGCGGTCGACACGTCGCACACGAAGCCGACCGCGCCGTTGCCGATGACGGCGAGCGCGGAGGCGAGCCTGTCCGCGTCACGGCCGCACACTGCAACCCGCACGCCCTCCGCGGCGAGCGCCCGCGCGGTGCCGAGGCCCAGCCCGGCGGTGCCCGCCGCGACTGCCGCCGTCCTGCCTGCCAGTCCTAGGTCCATGCGGTTCACCGTACTTGCGTGGCCGCCCCGCAGAAGAGGGCGGCGGCCGCCCTACGCTTG
>RFZO01000048.1 GCA_009920715.1 Actinomycetota bacterium
TCCTCGAGGTCCCTCGAGATGGTGGCCTGCGTGGCAGTGACGTTCTTCTTCTTCAGCAGTCGCTGCAACTCGGGCTGGCTGGAGACATCCGTCGAGGCGATGATGCGCGCGATCATCTGCTGGCGTTGCTGCTTGCCGCTCATGACTGCGGTCCTTTCCCCGACTTCTCCATGAGGAACGAGAGTGCGCCCCTCGCGGCGGTGAGCCTGTGGTGACCCTGCTCGATGACGAGGCTGCGGGCACCGTCGAAGACCTCCGCACTGACCTCGTCGCCGCGGTGGGCGGGCATGCAGTGCATGAACCTTGCCCCGGGAGCGGCCGACGCCATCAGCTTCTCGTCGACGATGTAGCCGGCGAACACCTTCCGCCGCTCGGCGGACTCGGCCTCCTGCCCCATCGAGACCCACGTGTCGGTGTGCACCACGTTCGCGCCGGCGACAGCGGCCACCGGGTCGGCAGAGCTGCGCACCGGTCCGCCGAGGGCAGAAAGCCGGTCGATCTCGTCCGCCGCGGGTGCGTACCCCGCCGGGCAACCGAACGACATCGCGCCGCCGAGCATCAGGACTGCCTCAGCCAACGAACGGGCCACGTTGTTGTAGTCGCCGACCCATGCGACGCTCAGTTCGTCCGGCGCACCCACGTGCTGCCGCATCGTCACCATGTCCGCGAGCGCCTGCAGCGGGTGGCTGCGGTCGCTCAGCATGTTGACCACCGGGACGGAGGAGCACGCCGCCATGCGCTCGACCGTCGCGTGGGAGAACACACGTGCAGCGATGACTGCGTGGTAGCCCGCGAGGATCCGCGTCACGTCCTCCACCGACTCGCGCGTGTCCAGTCCGACCTCCTCCCCGCGCGTGTACACGGGGTGGCCGCCCATCTGCACGACCGCCATCTCCATCGAGTGCCTCGTGCGGTTCGACGGCTTCTCGAACACGAGTGCGACACCGAGGCCCTCCAGTGACCTCGGGGGCGGCGCCACGGACAGCGCCAGCACGTGGCGGAGCTCCCCCGGGGTGAGGTCGGTGATGTCGAGGAGGTGCCTCGTGCTCATGCCAGTGCCGCCCCGATGAGGGCGCATGCCTCGTCGATCTCCGCGTCGCTCACGGTGAGGGGCGGCGCGAGCCTGATGGTCGACCCGTTGACGGCGTTCACGATGAGCCCCCGCTCGAGCAGTCCGGCAGCCACCACGTTCGCGTCGGTTCCCTCCCGGAGGGCGACACCGAGAAGAAGCCCGGAACCCCGGATGTGGTCGACACCGGGCAGGCCGGCGAGGCGGGACCTGATCCGCTCCCCCGCCGCGACGGCGCGCGAGCAGGCATCGATGCGCTTCATCTCTTCGATGACCGCGTTCACCGCCGCGGTGGCGAGTGCCGTGCCGCTGTATGTCGAGCCATGGTCGCCGGGCTTCATCACGGCCGCGATGTCCCGCCGGGCCCACACCGCGCCGACCGGCATCCCGTTGCCCATCCCCTTGGCGAAGGTGACGACGTCGGGCTGAATCCCGGCGTGTTCGAAACCGAACCAACGCCCGGTGCGGCAGAACCCCGTCTGCACCTCGTCGATCATGAGGAGCAGTCCTCTCTCCCGGCAGAGTTCCTGGACGGCGAGCAGGTACGCAGGGTCGGCCGGCACGACGCCGCCCTCCCCCTGGATGGGTTCGAGCATGACCGCGGAGACGGTGGGGTCGATGGAGGACGCGAGCGAGTCGATGTCGCCGTACGTCGCGTAGCGGAAGCCGTCGGGCATCGGCTGGAAGACCTCGTGCTTGGCCGGCTGTCCGGTGAGCGCGAGCGCACCGAGAGTGCGCCCGTGGAAACTCCCGTAGGCGCTGACGATGGCGTGCCGGCCGCGGCCGCCGAACTTCCGGGCGACCTTGATGGCCGCCTCGTTCGCCTCGGCACCCGAATTGCAGAAGAAGACCTGTCCGTCACCCGCACCCGCCTGCCGCATCAGGTCGTTGATGGCGACCGCGGCACGGGTGGCCACGGGATTCGAGAAGAAGTTCGACACGTGCATCAGCTCGGCCGCCTGCGCCGCGATCGCGCCGCTCACGGCGGGGTTGCAGTGCCCGAGGGACACCACCGCGATGCCCGCGAGGAAGTCCAGGTAGCGCCGGCCGTCACTGGACCAGAGCTCGGTGCCGGACCCGCGCACGAACATGATCTTCGGTGCCCCGAAGACAGGGATGAAGGGGCAGAAATCGCGCCCGTCGAGAATCTCCCGGGGCACGGCGTCCTGTGCGAACGGATGACTCATGATGCTCCTCCGGTGATCATCGTGCCGACGCCCTCGTCGGTGAACAGTTCCAGCAGCAGGACGTGCGCGATCCGTCCGTCGAGGATGTGCGCGCTGCGCACTCCCCCGCGGACGGCCTGGATGCAGCTCTCGACCTTGGGGATCATGCCGCCGGACACGGTCCCGTCCGCGATGAGATCCTCGAGTTCCGCAGCGGTCGTGCGCTGGATGAGCGAGGACGGGTCGTCGACGACCCGCCGCAGGCCCGCAATGTCCGTGAGGTACACGATCTTCTCCGCCGACAGTGCCTCGGCGATGGCCCCCGCCGCGGTGTCGGCGTTGATGTTGTAGGCCTGGCCCGCGCCGTCGACCCCCACGGTGGAGATGACCGGCACGAACCCGTCGTCGAGCACCCCCTGGATGAGCTCGGGCCTCACCCGCGCCACGTCACCGACGAAGCCGAGTTCCGGGTCGCGGGGCTCGGCGTGGAGGATCCGTCCGTCCTCGCCGGACAGGCCGACGGCGATGTTGCCGTGCGTGTTGATGGCACTCACGATCTGCGGGTTCACCTGCCCGTTCAGCACCATGCGCACCACGTCCATCGTGGCGGCATCGGTGACGCGCAGGCCGTTGGAGAAACGTGACTCGATCCCGAGCCGGGAAAGAAGGTCGTTGATCTGGGGTCCCCCGCCGTGGACCACCACCGGCCGAATGCCGACGGTGTGCATGAGCACGATGTCCTCGGCGAACAGGGCGAGTGCGTCGTGGTCGGACGTCCCGGCGAGCGCGTTGCCGCCGTACTTGACCACCACCGTGCGGCCGGCGAAGCGTCGGATGTACGGGAGTGCCTCGACGAGGACGTCCGCGGTCGTCATCTGGCTCACGGGTAGACCCCGACGTTGGTGAGACCCGCGGTCTCGACCAGGCCGAGCGCGACGTTCGCGGCCTGGACCGCGCCGCCGGAGGCACCCTTGGTGAGGTTGTCCTCGGCGGCGATGACGACGACATGCCCCGTCCGCTCGTCGAAACGGGCCGTGATGTGCACGGCGTTGGACCCGAGGGTGGCCTTCGTGCCGGGAACGCCCGTGTTCACCGTGACGAACGGTTCGTTGCGGTAGAAACCCGCGAGGCACGCGAGGAGGGACGCCGTGGTGACCTTCGCGGCCGGCCGTGCGTAGCACGTCGCGAGGATTCCCCTGTTCATCGGCGCGAGATGGGGGGTGAAGAGGATCTGGGCACCCAGGTTCTGCTCCATCTCCGGCGTGTGGCGGTGGTCGAGCAGCCCGTAGGCGGTGAAGTCCTCGTCGACCGTGCAGAACATCGAGCCGTGCTTCAGGCCGCGCCCGGCACCGCTCACACCGCTCGCCGCATCGACGATGATGCCGGTGTTCTCGACCAGCCCCGCACGAAGGAGCGGGGCGAGCGCCAGAGTGGCCGCGGTGACGTAGCAACCCGGCGTGGCCACCAGCGACGCACCGCGCAGTTCCTCCCTGTGCAGTTCCGGCAGTCCGTAGACGGCCCTCGCGAGCTCCGCGGGCTGGGTGTGGTCGAACCCGTACCACTTCGGGTAGGCCGACGCGTCCTTCAGGCGGTACGCCGCGGAAAGGTCGACGATGCAGCGCACCCGTGGCGCCAGCTCGGGGACCATGTCCATCGAAGCCTCGTGCGGCAGACCGAGGAAGACCAGGTCCAGGCCGTCCATCGCAGCCGGGTCGTACTCGGAGAACACCAGGTCCGGGTAGGCGGCGGAGAGCGACGGGTACAGCGAACTGGCGAGAGTTCCCGCCTGGCTGTCCCCCGTTGCGCACACGAGCTGCATGTCGGGGTGTCCCGCGACCAGGCGCAGCAGTTCCACGCCCGTGTACCCCGACGCCCCGATGATTCCCACTCTGACCATAGGTGCATTATAATACGGGGCGGTGAATAGTTATGCAAGCATCCTTCCGGCGGCGGGCGCACTGCTGGTTGCGGCCCCGGCCATCGACGACCCGAACTTCGCCAGGTCGGTGGTGCTGCTCCTCGCCCACGACCCGGGCGAGGGGACCATGGGAATCATCATCAACCGGCCTCTCGACGTGGTGACGGGTGACAGTGCATCACCGCTTCACCGCTGGGTGGAGACCTCGGCCCCGCCCGGAGTCGTGTTCGAGGGTGGCCCGGTGGAGACCACCGGCTTCATCTGCGTGGCCGCGCGCCCCGCGAACCCGTCGGGTGTCGAGTCGATGGACATCCTCGAGGACGACCCCTCGCTTGTCACGGTTCCTCACCGCGTCTTCCGCGGCTATGCGGGCTGGGCCCCGGGCCAACTGGAGGCGGAGATCCTCGTCGGCGGGTGGTATGTGGTGCCGGCGGCGGAAGGTGACGCGTTCACGGACGACCCTGCGGGTCTCTGGCGATCCGTCCTGCGCCGCCAGGGCGGTGAACTCGCGACCATCGCCGGGTTCCCGGTCGACCCCAACCTGAACTGACCGGGACTAGGAGCGAAGCCGCGCGCCGGCCTTCTCGGCGGCCACACGGCATGCCTCCTGCACCTCCGCGATGGCCGCATCGGTGAGCGTGCCGCCCGACTCCTGCAACCGCATCCTGAACGCGAGGCTCCGGGCCCCCTCGGCCACCCCCGGACCCCGGTAGGTGTCGAAGAGGTCGATCGAGACGAGGCGCTTGCCCGCGGCCTGGCGCAGTGCGCGCTGCAGATTCTGCGCGGGGACGTCGTCAGCGAGAACGAATGCCATGTCGATGTCACTGGACGGGAACCTGTTGATGTCGCGCGCCTGGGCGGGCTTCGGGTCCTCGTTCAGCACCGTGGTGAGGTCCACCTCGAGGATGCTCACCCGGCCCTCGATGCCGAGTGCATCGAGGACGACGGGGTCCACCTCGCCGACGACGCCGATGACCTTCTTGCCCCTCGTCAGGCTGGCCGACCGGGTGGGGTGCAGCCCGGCGGGCACTCGCGACTGGTCGAGCTGTGCGCCCACTCCGAGCGCATCGCACAGTGCCGCCCACTGGGAGAGCGCGAGCGCCGCGTCTCCCCCTGCAACGACCACTCCCAGCTGCTCGGACTCGTCGGGAAGCACACCTGTGCCGCGCGGGTAGACGTGGCCGATCTCCCACAGGCCGATGCGAGGGGCCCGGTGGGACTGGTTGTACCGGACAGAACCGAGGAGGCCGGGCCGCAACGAGGTGCGAAGAACCGCCTCCTCTGCCACCAACGGGTTCGCGATGACCAGCACGTCGTCCTCCCCCAGCCCGGCGCCGGAGAGGGCCCCCGGGGCGAGGAACGGCATCGGCATCACTTCGTCGAGGCCGAGACCGACGAGGACACGGCGCAGGATGCGCCGCCTCTGCTGCATCGTGGACAGGCGTCCGTGCACCGCGGACTTCGGCACGCTCTTGCCGAGCGCGTCGTAGCCGTGGTGACGCGCGATCTCCTCGATGATGTCGATCTCCTCGGTGCAGTCGGGACGGAACGTCGGCACCGTGACGTCGGCTCCTCCTTCCACGGGGACAACGTCGAACCCGATCGGTGCGATGAGTTCCGCGATGCGCGGACCGTCGGGCGAGATGCCGAGCGTGCGCGCGACACGCGAGGTCCTCACCCTGACGGTGGACGGACGCGGACGGGACCCGGACTCGGCCACACCCATGCCGGAATGGAGGACGGCCGACGGACATGTCTCGCGGAGGATGGTGACGAACCGACGCATCGCGACAGCGACACCGTCAGGGTCGACGCCCCGCTCGAACCTCACGGAGGCCTCGCTGCGCAGGTTGTGCCTGTTGACCGAGTGCCTCACGGGATCAGGCGCGAACCAGGCCATCTCGAGGGCAACCTCGCGGGTGGAGGCGGTGACCTCAGACTCGAGACCGCCCATGATGCCGGCAAGACCGACCGGCTCTCCCGAGGCGATGTCGCAGATCAGGAGGTCGTCCGCGGTCAGCCGGCGTTCCGTCCCGTCGAGCGTGCGCATGGACTCGCCCTCGCGCGCCAGCCTGATGTCGAACCCGCGGGTCACATCGTGGTCGTACGCATGGTTCGGCTGGTTCAGCTCGAGCATCACGAGGTTGGACGCATCGACCACGTTGTTGATGCTGCGCATCCCGAGATGCGCGAGCCGCGAGGCGACCCACGCAGGCGAGGGACCGACGACGACCCCGCTGACGACGGCCGCGGAGAACATGCCGCACCTGTCGGTCGCGGAGATCGTGACGGGGACCGTGCGCGACGGCTCCTGCGGTTCGACCGAGAGTGCAGGACCCCGGAGTGCGGTGCCGAAGTGCGCGGCAAGATCGCGCGCGACACCGAGATGCCCCCAGCAGTCGGGGCGGTTCCTGGTGAGGTCGAGGTCGAACACCGTGTCGTGCTCGATGCCGAGCACCTCGAAGGGGTCACGACCGAGCGGGGTGCCCTGCTCCATGATGAGCAGACCGGACGCCTCGTCGGAGATGCCCAGCTCGACCGGCGAGCACAGCATCCCCTCTGAGTCGATGCCGAGGATGCCGCGACGCGAGATCTCCCGTCCGTCGGGCATCACCGTGCCGAGGGTGGCGAGCGGGACCACGTCGCCCGGCCCCATGTTGGTGGCTCCGCACCACACGTGGCGCTCGGTCCCGTCCCCCGCATCCACCCAGCAGCGGGTGACCTTGGCGGCATCGGGGTGCTTCTCTGTGCGCACGATGCGCGCGGTCACCACGCCCGGCACGGGCACGCCGACCGTGTCCATGGATTCCACCGCCATGCCGAGACTGTTCATCGCCGTTGCGACGGTGTCGGGGTCCGCCGGGAGGTCGGCCAGCTCGCGCAGGATGGAGAGCAGCACCTTCACGAGAACTGCTCCATGAAGCGGACGTCGTTCGAGTACATCTCGCGGATGTCCTCGACCCCGTGGCGCTCCTTCGCCATCCGGTCGATGCCGAACCCGAACGCGAAACCGCCCCACTCCTCCGGATCGAGACCGGCCGCGGCGAGGACACGCGGGTGCACCATTCCGCAGCCACCGAGCTCGATCCACGAGCCGTCATGGCGCCTGATGTCGAACTCGGCGCTCGGTTCCGTGAACGGGAAGTACGAGGGCCGGAGCCGGCTGGTGAACCCCTCGCCGAAGAAGGCCTTGGTGAACGCCTCGATGGTGCCGGCGAGGTCCGCGAACGTGATGTTGCGGTCCACGACGAGCCCCTCGATCTGGTAGAAGACCGGCATGTGCGTGGCGTCGGGGGTCTCCTTGCGGAACACCCTGCCCGGCATCACGGCATAGATGGGCGGGGGCCACTCCTGCATCACGCGGATCTGAACGGGTGACGTGTGCGTCCTCAGCACCACGCTGCCCTGGGGGTCCTGGTCGACGAAGAGGGTGTCCCACATGCTGCGCGCCGGGTGCGACGGCGGCATGTTGAGGGCCTCGAAGTTGTGGAAGTCGGTCTCCACCTCGGGCCCCTCGGCGACGCGGAAGCCGAGCCCGACGAACACGTCCTCGAGTCGCTCGGTTGCCTGGGTGACGAGGTGCATCCTCCCCCGCCGGCCGCCCGTGCGCAGCGCGAGTTCCGACATGTCAACCCTGTCGGCCGCGATAGCGCCGGCGAAGGCCTCCCGCTTCACGGTCTGCTCCCGCGCCGTGGCTGCCCGCTCGACCGCCTCGATGGCCTCGTTCACGGCCTGGCCGAGGGTCTTGCGCAGTTCCAGATCGGTGACCCTGCCGAGACCGGACTTCACCGCGGCGAGAGTGCCCTTCTTGCCGGTGGCGGCGTTGACGGCGGTGCGGATGGATGCGGCATCGGGTGCCACGGAGATGAGTGCCGTGGCCTCCTTGACGGCCGCCTCGATGACTGCCTGCTGCTCAGAGATCGACCCGCTCATGACGGAGGAAACGCTACCCGTGCGGGGACTGCGGGCCGTGGACGATTACGAGCGGGCGTGCGCCACCTGCATGGCGAGGATCGACGCGGCCATGGCCACGTTCAGGCTCTCGCTGCGCCCGGCATGGGGAATGGTGACCCATGAGTCCACCGGTGCGTCCGCGGGGAGACCGTGGGCCTCATTGCCGAGCACCACCGCGACAGGCCCGGAGAAATCGGCGCTGCGCATGTCGACAGCGCCCGCCCGCGAGGTGCTCCCGACCAGACGCAACCCGAGGGACGCGATGTCGTCCAGTCCGACGACGGTGCGGACCGGGACATGGAAGACCGACCCGGCCGATGCCCGGACAGCTTTCGGCGACCACACGTCGACGGCATCCCCGGACACGAAGACGCCCGTGGCCCCCGATGCCTCGGCGGAACGGATGATGGTGCCCATGTTCCCCGGGTCCGAGACGTCGTGCGCGACCACGAACCACGTGCCGGCATGGATCTCCGGCGCCCCGTGCAGCGGGACAGCACACACGGCGAGCACTCCCTGGGGGGACACAGTGTCGTTCACCGAGTCGAAGGTGCGCGCTTCGAGCGTGAAGGGCAACGTCCGGATCCCCTCGGGCGCGTCGTCACCGTCGCGCACGTAGACCTCCTTGATGTCGATCCCGGCCGACGCCGCCTCCTCCACGAGGACACGGCCCTGGACGACGAACAGTCCTGCCTCGGAACGGGCACTGCGGCGCCCGATGAGGCGCCGCAGTGTCTGAACCCGGGGGTTCGATGAGGAGAGGTGTGTCGGCCTCAGGCCAGCGCAGCCTTCGCGGATGCGACGAGTGAGCTGAACGCCTCGGCATCGTGGACTGCGAGATCGGCGAGGATCTTGCGGTCCACCTCGATACCCGCGGCGTTGAGTCCGGCGATGAAGCGGCTGTAGCTGATGTCGTTCAGCCGGCATGCAGCGTTGATGCGCTGGATCCAGAGCCGGCGGAACTCACCCTTCTTCGCCCGGCGGTCGCGGAATGCGTACTGGCCGGAGTGGAGGACCTGTTCGTTCGCCGCCCGGAAGGAGCGGCTCTTGTTGCCGTAGTAACCCTTGGCCTGTTCGAGCACCGCGCGGTGCTTCTTGCGGGCGTGGACTGCCCTCTTGACGCGTGCCATGTCTGTGTCCTTTCCTGGTCGTCCGTGTCAGCGCTCGCCGAGCAGGCGCTTGATCTTCTTCTCGTCGGTCGAGTGCACGTCGCGGTCGCCGGCGAGGCGACGGGTGCGGGTGCTCGACTTCTTCTCGAACAGGTGCTGGCGGTTGGCCTGCTGGCGGCGCAGCTTGCCGGTGCCTGTCTTCTTGAACCGCTTCGCCGCGGTCTTGCTGGTCTTCATCTTGGGCATCTCGTTGTCCTTTACTGCTCGTCGGCAGCCGTCTCGGCCATTGGGGCCTGCTCGTCTGCCTGTCCTGACGATTCGTTTTCCTTGTCGGTTCTTTCTTCCCTGTCCTGGTTCTTCCTGGCGGGTGGCTTCCTGTCCGGTGCGAGCACCATGGTCATGTTGCGCCCCTCGAGCCGGGCCTGCGTCTCGACCTTGGCGAGCGAGCCGAGCTGCTCGAGCACCGCATCGAGGATGCGCGCCCCGAGCTCGGGATGCGCCATCTCGCGGCCGCGGAACTGCAGGGTGACCTTCACCTTGTGGCCGTCCGACAGGAAGTCGTGCATGTGGCGCACCTTCGTGTCGAAGTCCCCCTTGCCGATCTTGGGGCGGAACTTCACCTCCTTGATCGTCACGTGACTGGTCTTCTTGCGTGACTCCTTGGCTTTCTGCGCCTCCTCGTACCGGAACTTCCCGTAATCCATGATGCGGCACACCGGCGGGTTCGCCAGCGGTGCCACCTCCACGAGATCCAGGTCGAGTTCGCGCGCCAACGTCAGTGCGTCAGCTGTGCTGCGGATGCCGACCTGGCTTCCGTCCGGTCCGATGAGTCTCACCTCGCGCGCACGGATGCGCTCGTTGTAGCGAGGTTCGTTCTGCGGCGTAGCTATGACCTTTTACTCCTGTGCAACGGGCCGTGCCCTCCTCTGTGTCGTCCGCAGTGCCGTGGCACCGCGGTGTGTGCGTGCATACGCACAAAGCAGACACAGAGCGACAGTGTCGCTCGCATTCTCGACCCAGCGCACTCCGCGGTCCTCGCGGCCGGGGCCGCTCGGGGTGGGTGGCTGGGTGGGGGCATAAGCCCCACTTCGCATGTATGACAGGCAGGTAGGGTACCGCCCGATGAGCCAGGACCACACGATGCCCGACGAATTCGGCCCTGACGACCCGGACACGGAGGCCATCGAGCAGGCCCTTGCCGAGACCCGTGAGCGCCTGGCCGGGGTGCCCGCAGACGTCGTGGTGTCCAACCATGCCATGGGTCTCTACGAGCTGGCCGCCATCCATCTCACGGCCGAACCGCCGCGTCTCGCTGACGCGGCCCTCGCCATCGATGCGGTGTCCTGCCTGGTGGACGGCCTGGGCGAGCGCCTCGGCGAGAGCCACGAGACCCTCGCCACCGCCCTCGCGACACTGAAGATGGCCTACGTGGAGAGGGCCAAGCAGACTCGGCCCTGAACGGAGACTCAGATCCGCGTGATGAGGGTGGCCTCGCTGCGGGCCACACGGAACCCGATCTCGAAACTCACGCGCACCCCTGTCGCGATCGAACGCGACCCGTCGACCAGCGAGACGCAGTGGAACGGCCAGGTCTCCCCCGTGTCCGCGGTGACCGTGCCGAGTCCTGCCCCCTCGTCGAAGGACGTGACCGTGCCCGTGAGCACCCCGGGCCTCAGTGGACGATCTTCGAGATCGGGATCTCGAGCAGGTCGGATGCCCCCGCGTCGATCAGCGCGGGGATGAGCGTGTTGATGCCGGCCTTCGCCACCACGGACTCGACGGCGTAGTCGCCGGATGCCAGCTGCGCCACCGTCGGCGACTTGGCACTGGGCAGGAGCGCCAGCACGGCGTCCATGTTGGCCCGCGCGACGTTGAGCTTCAGCAGCACCTTCCCGCGCGCCTCGAGCGTGCCGTTCAGCAGAGTGAGGACCTGCTCCATCGCATGGCGCTTCGCGGGGTCCTCCCACGAGGCGCGGTTCGCGATGAGCTCGGTGTAGCTGGTGAGCATCGTGTCGATGATGCGCAGGCCCGCCGCCCGCAGGGCACGGCCTGTCTCGGTGATGTCAACCACGCAGTCGGCGATGTCGGGGATCTTCGCCTCGCTCGCGCCGTAGCTGAGCCTGATGTCCGCCTCGACGCCGCGGGCCGCGAAGTACCGGCGCGTCATCTCGGGGTATTCCGTGGTGACGCGCACACCGTGGCCGAGGTCGGAGACCGACTGGGCGGGCGAGTCCGCCGCCACCGCGACGATGACGCGGACCGGCATGGACGTGGCCTTCGAGTAGCGGAGCTCCCCGAGGCTCACCACGTCACTCGACGTCTCCTCGACCCAGTCGCGCCCGGTGATGCCGATGTCGAACAGTCCTTCTGCCACGTACACGGGGATCTCCTGGGGGCGAAGGATGCGCACGTCGTCGATGCGCGGGTCGTCGATGGTGGCCTTGTAGTCGACTGCCGACGACCGCGTCACCGTGAGGTCCGCGGCCTCGAAGAGGTCGAACGTGGCCTTCTCGAGAGAACCCTTGGGGAGAACCAGCTTGAGCACCGCGTCAGGCTAGCGAGCGTTGCTCAGTGCTCCGTGGGGGTTTGGTTCGCGAGCGCCACCGCGTGCTCGAGCACGTCGAGCACCGCCGACAACTGCTCCACGCACCCCTTCGGGCTGCCGGGGGTGTTGATGATGACGCACCCGGCCCTGAGACCGGCGAGCCCCCGCGACAACCGACCGAGAGGGTTCACCGACCGCATGGCCTCGGCAAGCCCGGGTGCCTCCCTGTCCAGGACGGACCGCGTGCCCTCGGGCGTCTCGTCGCGCGGTGCGAACCCGGTGCCCCCGGTGGTGACCACGACACCCGCGAAACCCTCAGCCAGACGGACGAGTTCCGCGGCCACCACGGAGGCCCCGTCGGAACACACGGCTGTCTCGACGACCTCGACACCGGCCGACGAGAGCAGCGTGACGAGTGCGGCACCCGACAGGTCCTCGCGTGTGCCAGCCACCACCCCGTCACTGACCGTGAGAACCTTCGCCTTCAGCGCCATGCGACTCAACCTAGCCACCGAGAACGACGGGCAGGCCGAGGTTCGCGCCGCGCAGCCAGTCGGCCGCGGGCATCACGTTCCGCCCCTCGGGTTGCACCGCACCGAGCAGTATCCGGCCGTCCCCCGTGGCGACCGAACCGTCAGCGGAGAGTTCGCCGGGGCGACCCGTTCCCGTCGCGGGGGATGCATCGACGATGCGCAGCCGCTTCCCGCCCACGGAGGTGTGCGCCGGCACCGC
Organism: Actinomycetota bacterium; assembly: GCA_009920715.1. Taxonomy (GTDB): domain Bacteria; phylum Actinomycetota; class Acidimicrobiia; order Acidimicrobiales; family Ilumatobacteraceae; genus UBA2093. The sequence continues at coordinate 12,494 of RFZO01000048.1, forward strand.
ACGGATGCGCCGGAGCACCTCATCAGTCGTGGCGGACCAGTCGATCACGAGGTCTGCCGCCGAGATCTTGTGCGCGTAGGTGACCTCGCCCTCCTGTTCGACAGCAACGGGGTGTGCCCCGCCCAGCACCTCGCACATCAGACGGGCGCCCATCTCCGCGAGCCGCGCCGTGAGGACGGGCGCGGTGTCACCTTCCCCGATCTCCGTCTCCGCGCGCACACGGACAGGACCTGTGTCGAGACCCGCCTCCATCTCCATGATGCAGACACCGGTCGTGTTGTCGCCGGCGAGCATGGCACGCTCCACCGGTGCGGCCCCGCGCCACCGGGGAAGGAGCGAGAAGTGCACGTTCAGCATGGGGATCCGCTCGAGCATCGCGGCCGGGATGATCCGTCCGTACGCCACGACCACACCGGTGCAACCCGCAGGGAGTTCGGCGTCTGCGAGGTCGTCGAGGGAGTCCGTGACGCTCAGCCCGAGTTCCTGCGCACGTGCCTTGACCGGACTGGGTGAGGTGCGGTTGCCACGTCCCCTCCGCGCGTCGGGACGGGTGACGACCAACTCGACCTGGTGCCCGGCACGGACGATCGCATCGAGAACGGTGACTGCCGCGGCGGGGGTGCCGAGGAAGACGACCGGTGAGGGGGCCGTCACTGGCCTACTTCAACCCGATGTGCCGCGTCTCGCCGCGGGGCAGGTCCCCGTCGGCGAGCTTGCGGTACTCGACGAGTGCCTGCTTGCGCTGGTCGTCGGTCATGCGGTCGAACATG
>RFZO01000049.1 GCA_009920715.1 Actinomycetota bacterium
GCCGCCCCGCGGGGCGGCCCTTCTGCGTTCTCCCGGCCGCATCACGCGACCGGGCGTGTCACTGCTCGACGGTGAGGGTGGCCTTCATGTTGGAGTGGCCCGGCACGTCACAGATCAGCACGTACTTGCCCGGCTCGAGGGTGACGGGGCCGGAGTCGTTGTCGCCCTTCTTCTCGATGACCAACTTGAAGTTGGGCACCTTCTGGTCGTCGCGGGCGATGATCAGGGTGTGGCGCACGGAATCCTCGTTCGCGTATCCGAAGAGGACCTCGCCGGCCTTGACGGTGCCGTAGTCACCCTTGTCGAACTTCAGCGACGGCACGGCCTTCACGAGAACGTCGACATCGGCGGGCAGGGTCTCGGCCGGGGCAGAGGTGCCTCCGCCGCACGATGCGAGCAGGAAGGCGGGGGCGACGACGAGGAGGGGGGTGAAGCGGCGGACCATGGGACGAAATTTACTCCCGCAGCGCCCGGGAGGCACCCGTCGGTGCCGTGCGGACAAGTACCATTTGTCACGCGGACAACGGCGTCCGCGGCGGCGCGGGCGTCACGTCCGGGGCGCCACACGCCCGCAGGGCACAGACAAGGCGGCACCCATGGCTGACATCGCTGAACGCACGCAGGACTTCGGGGCGAACTCGTGGCTCGTCGAGGAGATGTACGAGCAGTTCCGCACCGACCCCTCGTCGGTCAGCGAGGCCTGGCGCGAGTTTTTCAGCGACTACAAGAGCCTCCTCGGCAACGGCGCACCTGCATCTGCCGCACCTGCCCCCGCCCCGGCGGCCCCGAAGGCGGAGTCCAACGGATCTGCTCCTGCACCTGCAGCCCCCGCACCTGCGCCCGCACCCGTCGCTGCCGACGCTGTCCCCGAGCCGATCCGCGGCGTGGGTGCCGCGATTGTCACCAACATGGAGCGCAGCCTCACCGTTCCCACGGCCACCAGCTTCCGCAACGTCCCGGCCCGCCTGCTGGAAGTCAACCGCAAGGTCATCAACGACTACCGCAGCCGCCACGGCCTGTCGAAGGTGTCGTTCACGCACATCATCGCGTACGCCATCGTGAAGGCGGTCAGCGAGTCCGTGCCCGCCATGAAGAACTCGTACGCGGCAGATGCCGACGGCAAGCCGCAGATTGTGCGCCATCCGCACGTGAACGTCGGGCTCGCGGTCGACGTCGACAAGGGGGACGGAACCAGGAACCTCGTGGTTCCGGTGCTGCGCGCCGCCGACACCATGACGTTCGGCCAGTTCCTGGTGGCCTACGACGACCTCATCCGCAAGGTGAAGAACAACAAGCTCACCGTGGCCGACTTCCAGGGCGCAAACGTGAGCATCACGAACCCGGGCACCATCGGCACCGTCCAGTCCGTGCCCCGACTGATGCCCGGCCAGGGCGTCATCGTCGGTGTCGGCAGCATCGACTACCCGGCCGAGTTCCAGGGTGCCGACGAGGCCAACCTGAACGTCCTGGGCGTGTCCAAGGTCATCACCATCACGAGCACCTACGACCACCGCATCATCCAGGGTGCCGAGAGTGGCCTCTTCCTGAAGCGCGTCCACGAGCTCCTCCTCGGCAGCCACGGTTTCTACGACGACGTGTTCACCGCCCTCGAGATCCCGTACCAGGCGGTCCAGTGGTCCACGGACACCAGCCCGATGAACCGCGAAGAGATGCTGATGCACAAGCAGATGCAGATCAGCATGCTCGTGCGGGTCCACCGGGTGCGCGGTCATCTCATCGCGGACATCGACCCGTTGAGGTGGAAGAAGCCGGAACTGCCGAAGGAACTGGACCCGTCCACGTACGGCATCACCATCTGGGACCTCGAGCGCGAGTTCCTCACGGGCGGCGTCGCGGGCAGCAGCAAGATGAAGCTCGACGAACTGCTCGGCGTCCTGCGTGACGCGTACTGCCGCACGATCGGCATCGAGTACATGCACATCCAGGACATGGACGAGCAGCGCTGGATCCAGTCGAAGGTGGAGGGCGTCACCTGGACGCCCACGCTCGACAAGAAGCTGCGCATCCTCGAGCGTCTGAACGCCGCGGAGGCGTTCGAGAAGTTCCTCGCCACGAAGTACGTGGGAACCAAGCGTTTCGGCCTCGAGGGCGCGGAATCCATGATCCCCGTCATCGACGAGATCGTCTCCTCGGCCGCCGACGACGGTCTCCACGAGGTCGTCTTCGGCATGCCCCACCGCGGACGCCTGAACGTCCTCGCCAACATCATGGGCAAGGACTACAACCAGATCTTCAAGGAGTTCGAGGGCCACGTCAGTGTCGACTCGGTGCAGGGCAGCGGCGACGTGAAGTACCACCTCGGCGCCCACGGCTCGTACGTGTCCGCCGCCGGCGCCAGCATCGACGTCGAACTGGCCGCCAACCCCAGCCACCTCGAGACGGTGAACGGCGTGGTGCTCGGCATGGTCCGCGCCAAGCAGGACAAGATCCAGCCCCCGGGCGTGTTCAGCGTGCTGCCCGTGCTCATGCACGGTGACGCCGCGTTCGCGGGCCAGGGAATCGTGGCCGAGGGTCTCGCAATGAGCGACCTCACCGGCTACCGGGTCGGCGGCACCATCCATCTCGTCGTCAACAACCAGATCGGCTTCACCACCGCACCCGAGCAGTCGCGCTCCTCGCAGTACGCCACCGACATCGCGAAGATGGTGCAGGCGCCGATCTTCCACGTGAACGGCGACGACCCCGAGGCGTGCGTGCGCGTCGCCCGCCTGGCGTACGAGTACCGCCAGCGGTTCCACAAGGACGTCGTCATCGACATGGTCTGCTACCGCCTGCACGGCCACAACGAGGGCGACGACCCCAGCTACACCCAGCCGCTCATGTACAAGGCCATCGCCGAGAAGCGCCCCGTCCGCAAGATGTACGTGGAGAGCCTGGTGAAGCGCGGCGACATCTCCATGGAGACCGCCGAGCAGGCCCTCGTCGACTACCAGCAGAAGCTGCAGACGGCACTCGACGAGGCCCGTGCGAGCGCACCCGAGAAAGTGAAGGTGGCGCGCCCGCCGGCACCCGTGGGTGTTCTCCCGCACGTGAACACGGGCGTGAACCGGGCGGACATCGACCGGATCTTCCGCCAGTTGACCAACTACCCCGAGGGTTTCGACCCCCACCCGAAGCTCGTCCGCCAGTTCGAGCAGCGCGTCAAGCAGTACGAGTCGGACGGTGACGTGGAATGGGCCGTCGGTGAGGCACTCGCGTTCGGTTCGCTGCTGCTCGAGGGCTTCGACGTGCGGCTCGCCGGCGAGGACTCCCGGCGCGGCACGTTCAGCCAGAGGCACGCCTCGCTCGTCGACTACGGGACCGGCAAGCCGTGGCTGCCCCTCCGTGACCTGCCCGGCGCCTCCGGGTACTTCTGGGTCTACGACTCGCTGCTGTCCGAGTACGCCACGCTCGCGTTCGAGTACGGGTACTCGCACGCCAACCGCAACGCCCTCGTCATGTGGGAGGGCCAGTTCGGCGACTTCGTCAACGGGGCCCAGATCGTGATCGACCAGTACATCGTGGCCGCGGAGGACAAGTGGAAGCAGCAGAACGGTCTCGTGATGCTGCTCCCGCACGGTTACGAGGGCCAGGGCCCCGAGCACTCGAGCGCACGCATCGAGCGGTTCCTCCAGCTCTGCGCCGAGGACAACATCCAGGTGGTCAACGCCACCACCGCGGCCCAGTACTTCCACGTGCTGCGTCGCCAGTTGCACCGCGACATCCGCAAGCCGCTCGTGATCTTCACCCCGAAGGCGCCGCTGCGCATGAAGGAGAGCCGCTCGCGCATCGAGGAGTTCACCGACGGGTCGTTCCAGGAGGTCCTCGACGACCACACCGTCGCCGACAGGTCCGCGGTGCGGCGCATCGTGCTGTGCAGCGGCAAGGTGGTGTGGGACGCCATGGCCGAGCGCACCAAGCGCAACGCCCCTGTCGCCGTCATCCGGGTGGAACAGCTCTACCCGTTCCCCCTCGCCCAGATCAACGAGATGCTCACCCGCTACCCGAACGCGAAGGAGATCGTCTGGTTGCAGGAGGAGCCCGAGAACATGGGCCCGTGGCACTTCGTCGAGCACCGCATCTGGCGCGTGAAGGAGCGCGGCTACGACCTGCGCCACGTCGCGCGAGTGGAGTCGGGCAGTCCCGCCACCGGGTCGAAGACGATCTCCGACCAGGAGCTCGCCGACCTCATGGACGAGACGTTCGAGGGCTTCTGACCGATCCCGCCGTCGCGGCCGGCACGCGTGTCAGCCGGGCGCCGGTTTGATCAGCCGAGCGCCATGTCGAGATGCCCGGCCAGCTCGGCCAGCGCGGCCGCCGGGTCACCGACCTTGATCGTGCGCATGCCCATCGCCGCCGCGGGCTTCAGGTTGATGCCGAGGTCGTCGAGGAACACGCACTCGTCCGGGGTCACCCCCAGCAACCCGCAGGCGATCTCGTAGAAGCGGGGCTCGGGCTTGCGGCAACCGACCTTGCTGCTCTCCACGACGTGGTGGAACCGTGCCATGACGGCCCGCACCTCCTGCTGCCTCTCGTTCGCCGGCTCCGAAGTGGACACCACATTGTTGGTGAGGCAGGCCGTGAGGTACCCCGCGTCGATCACGGAGTCGAGCGCGGCGACCATCTCCGGCCGCACCTCGCCCGACAGGAGACCCAGCACGTCGGCACCGGGGATGCTGTGCCCGAGTGCCGCTGACTCCTCCGCAAAGAGGGAATCGAAGCGTGCGGGGGAGATCTCGCTGCGCTCCAGCAGGGCCCACGCGTTCGAGTGCGGGTTGGTGGCGTTCACCCGGCGGATGATGTCCCGGGGGAGCCCCCGCGAGTCCTCGTAGCGGTTGAAGGCCTCGAACGGGCTGGACAGGATGACGCCCCCGAAGTCCCACAGGACGGCACGGATGGGGCTGTTCGGCACGGGTCCGAGGCTAGACGCTGCGGTTCCCGCCCGAACAGGCGGTGCGGTGGTTGACTGTCGGGGTGACCAAGCACATCATCGTCGACGGATCGAACATCGCCACCGAAGGGCGCTCGGTCCCCAGCCTCGCCCAGTTGCACGAGGCAGTGACGGCGTTCATGAAGGAGTACCCGACCGCCAAGGTCACGGTCGTGGTCGACGCCACGTTCGGGCACCGCATCGCGAAGAAGGAGGTCGCCGAGTTCAACAAGGCGATCGAGCACAACGAGCTGGTTGCACCCCCCGCCGGGGCCATCGGCCGGGGTGACGCGTTCATCCTCGCCATCGCCGAGAAGGCCAAGGCAACGATCCTGTCCAACGACAGCTTCCAGGAGTTCCACGGCAAGTACAAGTGGCTGTTCGACGCGGGCCGTCTCATCGGCGGCAAGCCGGTGCCCCACGTCGGATGGGTCTTCGTGGAGCGGGTGCCCGCACGCGGTGAGACCAGCCGCAAGGCGGTGCGCACCGGGAAGGTTGTGGCCAAGGAGCACACGCCCAGCCCTGAAGCCCGCAAGCCGATGCCGGTGCCGAAGGCCCCGCCGCCGGGTGCGCGCGAGAAGATGATAAACGCCGTCCTCCCGTACCTCGGGTTCGTCGAGAAGAACCCGGTGGGCTCCACGGTGCATGCCGTCGTCGACGGCTACGCCGCCAACGGGATGACGGTGAAGATCGGGGACATCAGCGGGTACGTGCCCATCCGCAACATGTCGGCCCCGCCGCCGCGGAGCGCGCGCGAGAAATTCAAGATCGGCGACGAGATGGACCTCGTCATCGTCTCCTACACGCCCGCCAGGCGGAGTGTCGACCTTGCCGTGCCGGGTGTGGTCGACGTGAAGAAGCCCGAGACCGCGAAGAAGGCACCCGCCAAGAAGGCCGCTGCGGCGAAGAAGGCGGCGACCCCGAAGGAGACTGCCGCGAAGAAGGCACCTGCCAAGAAGGCCGCTGCGGCGAAGAAGCCCGAGACCGCGAAGAAGGCGCCCGCGAAGAAGTCCGCGTCCAGGAAGTGACAGGGCCACGCCTTCGGGCGTGGAGCTGCGTTTCGCTACGGTCGTGTCCGTGCTGATCGCGACATGGAACGTCAACTCGCTCCGCGCGCGGATGCCCAGGGTGGAGCAGTGGCTCGCCGAGACTGCGCCGGATGTGCTGTGCATGCAGGAGACGAAACTGGCGAACGACAAGTTCCCCGTCGCCGAGATGGCTGCCCTCGGCTATGAGAGCGCCCACTTCGGGCAGGGTCAATGGAACGGGGTCGCCATCCTCTCCCGTGTCGGCCTCGACAGCGTGCTGCCGAACTTCGCCCCGGGCGTGGAGCCCGACACCGAGGCCCGCATCATCACCGCCACGTGCGGGGGCGTGCGCATCTCGTCGGTGTACGTGCCGAACGGCCGCGAACTCGACCACGACCACTACAGGTACAAGCTCTCGTGGATGAAGCGCCTGCGCCAGCACCTCGACGTCGACGTCACGCCCGCCGATGACGTGGTGGTGATGGGCGACTTCAACATCGCCCCCGAGGACAGGGACGTGTGGGACCCGTCAAAGTTCGAGTCGGCCACCCACGTCAGCCAGCCGGAGCGCGACGTCCTCGCGGAGGTCTGCGGATTCGGGCTGACCGACACGTTCCGCCGGTTCCACGACGAGGGGAAACTCTTCAGCTGGTGGGACTACAGGGGAGGGGACTTCCACAAGGGCCACGGGATGCGCATCGACCTCATCCTCGCCAGTTCCTCGGTAGCGGCACGCTCCGTGTCGTCCACAATCGACCGCAACGCCCGAAAGGGCGAGAAGCCCAGCGACCACGCCCCCGTGCTGCTCGAGATCGGTCCGGCATGACGGAGAAGGAGACGTTCACCTTCCCCACGTTCCACGAGCGTGCCGTGCCCCTGACCGACGCCGACAATGCCCGCATCGAACTGACGGAACTGACCCGGGCATTGATCCGCGAGTCGTTCGTGTCGACGGCGAGCGACGAGGACATGGCCGCGGCGATCGAGGCGGTGCGGTCGGCGGTGGACCATGTGCGCCGTGCGACCGGGCGCGACGTGGGGGCCTTCAACTCCAACTTCATGGACCGCAGCCCGTTCATGGGGTTGATGAACCCGCTGGCTCCGCCGATGTCGGCACGGCTCGATGCGGACGGCGGCGAGTGGGGCTCGGTGGTCTGCTCGGTGACGTTCAGCGAACCGTTCGAGGGCCCGCCCGGGCACGTGCACGGTGGGTTCCTGGCCGGCATCTTCGACGAGATCCTCGGGCAGGCGCAGTCGCTGTCCGGGAGGCCCGGCATGACGGGGAAGCTCTCCATCTCCTACAGGGCACCCACGCCGCTGTTCACGGAACTCACCCTGCGCGGCTGGATCGAGCGGATCGAGGGACGCAAGATCTTCACCCACGCGACCTTGCACAGCGGCGACACCCTGTGCTGCGAAGCGGACGGCCTGTTCATCTCGATGCCCGAGGAACTGCGCCACCTTCTCCAGAAGGGCCGTGACGCTAGGTCCGACCGGGACGGTTGATCACCGCCAGCAGTGACTCGCCGTGGCGGGTCGCGAACGCCATGTCGATCACGTCGGCGAGCGCCTCCACCGTGCGCGGTCTCGTCCGCACGAGTTCCTTGATGTGGCGGTCGGTGAGGATGCCGTTCGCACTCATGCCGGAACGGCGTGCCGCGGCATCACGCCATTCGCGGAGGGCCGCAACGAGCGGGTCGTCCGCTGTGTCCGCGCGGGGCCGCTCGCGCACCTCGGCGGGGGGACCCTGCCGGCTGAGTCGTCTCTCTGCTTCCACGGCCAGCCACGGGGAACGGCTCCGGGAGCGGCCGCGTCTCGACGTTGACCATGTGACCACCAGGTCGGAGGCGGCGCGCGTGAGCGCCACGTACCCGAGCCGGGCCTCCTCCGCCTTCTGTGCGGCGCTGCGGGCGGAGGAATGCGGCAGGTAGCCGGTCTCGGCAGAGGCGACCACGACACCCCACCACTCGCGGCCCTTCGCGGCGTGGAACGTCATCACTTCGACGCCCGCGACGTCCTGCTGGTCCGCCGAGGTGAGAAGCCACGATCCGAACGCGCGGCCGTCCACCGCTCCGCCGCGGTTCTCGTCGAGGAACCGGCGCACGAACGTGGCGAGGTCGTGCTCGGACGTGCCCGGTTCGTAATCGCCGGAGTCGAGAATGTCGCTGGACCAGATGGAGAGCCCGTCCCTCGAGGTCTGCGACGTGGCCTGTGCGACCGCCGCGGACCACCCCGGACCCCTCCTGTTCGAGCGCACCGGGATGCCCCTGCTCTCGAGGTCCTTCGTGACCGTGTCGGCGAGGGCGTTCACCCGCACGAGCACGGCGAGCTGGTTCCATGTCCCGCAGGTCTGCTGCATCCTCGTGAGTTCCGTCGCGATGACGCGCAGTTCGTGCGTCTCGTCCTCGCACGGGAGATAGGACACGGGCCTGCCGCCCGGTCTGCAGGAGACCGCCTCCACCGTCTGGCCGGCCGACCTGAGCAGGCGGCTGGCGGCGTCCACGACCTGCGGCGTGCACCGGTAGTTGGAGGGAAGGGACACCACGTGTGCCCCGGTGCCGAGGCCAGGCAGTTCGTCGAACAGCGTGCTGTCGGCGCCGTTGAAGCCGTAGATGGCCTGGTTGGGGTCGCCCACGACGAACAGGTCGGCGGGGTCGTCCAGGAGCAGGCGAAGGAACTCGTACTGGAGCGGGTTCATGTCCTGTGCCTCGTCGACCGAGACGTGCCTGAACTGGTGACGCATCGAGGCGAGGAACCGCCGGTCCTCGCGTGCGTCGCGCACCACGTGGGCGATGAGGTCGTTCGTGTCAACCACGCCGCGCCGGCGTTTCACCGCGTCGTACCTGGCGACGGCCGCGCGGAACTCGTCGCTCTTCATCTCGCGGTGCAGACCGGACTGTGACAGTGCGTCCTCGATGCCCCGCGGCGTCATCAGGCGGACGGCGGCGTGGTCGATTGCCCCGGCCATCTGCGGGAGGAGGGACTGCTTCGCGTCCTTGCCGAGAGCCTGGCGCAGGAGCGCAAGGCGGTCGGTGACGACGAGGGGTTTCTGCCGCCCGAGGTCCGCGGCCCGCTGCGTGAGGAGGCGCAGCCCGAGCGCGTGGAAGGTGTGCACGCTGGGCTGGCCGTCGATGCCGAATCGGCGCAGGCGCGTGCGCATCTCCGTCGCGGCCTGGCGGGTGAAAGTGATCGCGAGCGCGTGATCGGGCGACGCGGTGTTCGTGGCGACGCGCCAGGCGATCCGGCGAGTGAGCACCGTGGTCTTGCCGGACCCGGCACCCGCCCTGACCACAACCACACCGACGGGGGCGGTGACAGCGGCTTCCTGGTCCGGGTCGAGTCCCCGCACGATCTCCTCGGCCGTGGCGGCGGGGGAGTCGGTCGGGTCGAGACGCACGGGACGAAACTAGGCGTTGGCTACCATCGTCGCCATGCCGTTCCCCAGAAAGAACCTGAACGACGGCGAGACGATGATCCTCGACCTCCACCCGCACTGGTGGTACTACGCCCCGGCCCTGTTGTCCACAGCGGTTGTGAGCATCCTCGGGCTCACCGTGCTGTCGAACTTCGACGGGTGGCAGCAGACAACACTCGGCAGCATCAGTCTCGGCGCACTGGTGCTCGCCGGCGGATGGCTGGTGGTCCAGGTGGTGAAGTGGCGGACCACGTACTTCGTGCTCACCAGTCACCGCGTGATCTACCGCGAGGGTGTGGTCGCGCGCAACGGCGTGGAGATCCCCCTCGAGCGCGTGAACAACGTGAACTTCAAGCAGACGATCTTCGAGCGGCTGATCGGTGTGGGTGACATCCTCATCGAGTCGGGAGGCCAGGACGGTCAGCAGACGTTCACCGACATCGCACGCCCCATGGTCGTCCAGAACGAGATCCACCAGGCACTCCAGGACTACAAGGAGGGCATGTTCCGCCCGGCCCCCTCCCGCACGGACGTGGCCGACCAGCTGGAACGGCTGGAGGCCCTGCGGGACCGCGGGTCCCTGACCGACGCCGAGTTCGAGCTGCAGAAACGCCGACTTCTCGGCTGAGCGACCGCCGCCCCCGGTTGCCGTGCTGCTCCGTTTCGGGCGGTGACCCCCGACTTTGGGAGACTGTCGGGATGCCGCAGACAACGTTGCCGTCAGGAATCACCATCGAGTACGAGTCGATGGGGGACCCGTCCGGCCCGACGATGCTCTGGATCATGGGTTTCACCGCCCAGATGACGGCGTGGCACGACGACTTCATGAGGATGTTCGTGGACGACGGGTTCCACGTGGTGCGATTCGACAACCGGGACTGCGGCCTCTCGACAAAGCTCGATGGAATCATGGCCGAGACGGACAAGGTGACCGCCGCGGTCGTGATGGGGGAGACCCCGCCGCCCGTCCCCTACACACTCAGCGACATGGCGGCAGACGCGGCAGGAGTCCTCGACGCCGTCGGCGTGCAGAGGGCGCACATCATCGGCGCGTCGATGGGCGGGATGATCGCCCAGACCTTCGCGATCGAGCACCCGCACCGCACGATCAGCCTCACCTCGATCATGTCCACCGTCGGCGACCTCGCCTACGGCACCCCCACGGACGAGGCGCTCGCCGCGCTTCTCGCGCCGCCCCCGCCCGACCGCGCCGCCTACATCGAGAGCGCCGCGAACTGGGCGGTGTGGGGCTCGAAGAAGCACTTCGACCTGGAGGAGGCAAAGGCGCGTGCCGCCCGCGAGTACGACCGCAGCTTCTACCCCGAGGGTGCCCACCGCCAGCTCGCCGCCATCTACGCATCCGGCGACCGCACGGAGAAACTCAAGTCGCTCGACGTGCCGACCCTCGTGGTGCACGGCCGCGACGACACGCTGCTCACCCCGAGCGGCGGCGAGCGCACAGCCGAGCTCATCCCCGGGGCGGTGCTGCTGAAGCTGAACGACATGGGCCACGACATGCCGATGCCGCTGTGGCCCGTGTACCGCGAGGCCATCGGCGGGCATGTCCGCCGCAACCACAACTGACCCGGGACGCTTCGGCACCCCCGACACGAACACAGACACACGGAGGACACAGACATGGCCGGACCACTGAGCGGATACAGGATTCTCGAGATCGCAGGCATCGGACCCGGCCCGTTCGCCGCCATGCTGCTGGCGGACATGGGCGCAGAGGTCATCCGTGTCGACCGCGCCCAGGCCGTGCGCGGACCGGCTCCCGACAAGCCGGCGGGCGACCTCATGCTGCGCGGACGGCGCAACATCGCCCTCGACCTCAAGGACCCGCAGGGCGTGGAGACGTTGCTGCAGCTGGTCGAGAAGGCCGACGCGATCATCGAGGGCTTCCGCCCTGGCGTCATGGAGCGCCTCGGTGTGGGACCCGACGTCTGCATGGCCCGCAACCCGAAGCTCGTCTTCGGCCGGATGACGGGGTGGGGCCAGGAGGGCATGTACGCCCAGGCCGCCGGCCACGACATCAACTACATCTCGCTCGCCGGTTCCCTCGCGCACTTCGCGCGGCGGGGCGAGGCGCCCGTTCCCCCGCTCAACATGGTCGGTGACTTCGGCGGCGGCGGCATGTTCCTCGCCTACGGCGTGGTCTGTGCGCTGCTCGAGGCCCAGAAGTCCGGCAAGGGCCAGGTCGTGGACACCGCGATGGTCGACGGTGCCGCGGTGCTCATGACGATGTTCTGGTCGTTCAGGTCGATGGGGATCTTCAACGAGAACGCCCCTGGCACCAACCTGCTCGACACGGGGGCGCACTTCTACGACGTGTTCGAGTGCAAGGACGGCAAGTACGTGTCGCTCGGGTCCATCGAACCGCAGTTCTACGCCGAGCTCATGGAGCTCACCGGCCTGAAGGACGACCCGGACTTCGCCCGCCAGATGGACCAGTCGATGTGGCCCGGCCTGAAGGAGCGCCTGCGCGAGGTGTTCCGCGGGAAGACCCGCGACGAGTGGTGCGCCATCATGGAAGCCACTGATGTGTGCTTCGCGCCCGTCCTGACGATGAGCGAGGCGGCCGCGCACCCGCACAACGTGGAGCGGCGCACGTTCGTGGACGTGAACGGGCACATGCAGCCCGCCCCGGCCCCGCGCTTCTCGCGCACCGTGCCCGAGATCGGCCGTGCCTCCGCCCACCCCGGCCAGCACACCGCAGAGGTGCTGCGCGAGTGGGGAGTCTCCGATGTCGAGGCCCGGCTCGCGAGCGGTGCCGCGAAGCAGGCGTAGTGGCGACAGTCGTTTTTCTCCACGCCCATCCCGACGACGAGAGCATCAGCACGGGCGGGACGATCGCGCGCGCAGTCGACGAGGGTCACCGTGTGGTCCTGGTCGTCGGCACCAACGGTGACCACGGCGAGACGCCGGCCGACCTGGCGCCCGGCGAGACGCTCGTCGACAGGCGTCGCACGGAGACCGAGAGGTCATGTGCCGTGCTCGGCATCCACCGCCTCGAGTGGTTGGGGTACGCCGACAGCGGCATGACCGGATGGGAGCAGAACTCGGCACCCGGTGCGTTCGTCAATGCGGACCTCGACGAGGCCGCCGCACGGCTTCTGCGCATCATCGACGAGGAGAAGGCAGGTGTGCTGGTGGGGTACGACTGGCACGGCGGGTACGGGCACCCCGACCACATCATGGTGCACAAGGTCGCGCACGCGGCCGCCGCGCAGCGGCCCGCGCTGTCGCTGTACGAGGCCACGATGAACCGTGACCGCGTCCGCCAGCGCATGCATGCCGCCCGCGAGGCGGGGCTCATGAAGGAGGAGGACTTCTGGGACGTCGACGGGCCCGCCGACGACGGCAACCCCTTCGGGTCGCTCGAGTCGGAGATCTCGTTGATGGTCGACGTGCGTGCGTGGGCCGCGCGCAAGAAGGAGTCGGTCACGTGCCACGCCAGCCAGGTGACGGACTCGAGCTTCTTTCTCTCGATGCCCGACGAGGCATTCGTCGAGTCGTTCGGGTGGGAGTGGTTCATCCGCCCGGGTGACGCCTCGCCGATGAGGGAAGGGTTCATCGTCTGATGGCACGCGTGTACATGGTGCGCCACGGCAGGGCCGCCGCAGGCTGGAACGTGGACCCCGACCCGGGTCTCGACGAACTCGGCAGGTCGCAGGCTCTCGCCGCCGCAACAGAGCTCGTTCCCCTCGGGGCGATGGACGTGGTGACCAGTCCGCTGCTGCGCTGCCAGCAGACAGCGTTCCCCACCGCGACCGCATGGCAGCGCAAGGCCCGCATCGACCCACGGGTGGGGGAGATTCCGTCGCCCGAGGG
>RFZO01000050.1 GCA_009920715.1 Actinomycetota bacterium
GCCCGCCCGCCGTGTTCGCCATGCCGGGAGCCGCGGTGCCCGGCGGAGGGGCTGCGGCGGCAGGCTGCGCTGCGCTGCGACCGCCCGGCGACATGCCGCCGGGGAACATGCCGTTCATCGCCTGCTGAGCGCGCCCGAACACGCCGCCGCCGAACGCGTAGCCCGGCACCATGCCGCCATAGGCCATGCCCGCAGGCATGTTCATGTAGCGGAGGGCCATCAGGAACGGGTTCACGTGGCCGCCGTAGGCGTAGCCACCCGCGGCCGCCTGCAGGCCATACGGGGTCTGGAACTGCGGGAACGGAGCCGCCTGCACGGCGGGCAGCGTCGTGTAGTCGATCGGTTGCTGCTGCGGCTGCTGCTGGCCACCGCTGCCGCCATGCGACATGGACGCCAGGGACGCGAGCTGGCCGATGCCCATGCCGCCCGCGCCACTTGCTCCACCGGCCGCGCCCGCACCGGCCGCGCCCGCACCGGCAGCGCCCGCACCGCCCGCGCTCGCAGCACCGGCACCAGCCGCGCCAGCCCCTGCAGCACCACCGCCGGCCAGCGCACCACCGCCGAGAATCGCACCCGCGATAAGCGCGTTGGCGGCCACGTACTTGCCGTAGTTTTTGAGCGTCGCGTTGTGCTTCAACCATTCACCGACTGACCCGCCGAACGCGTAGCCGGGGACCATGCCACCGAACGCGAACCCCTGAGGCTGCTGCATCATACGCTGCGCTCCCATCATGTTGAGGTGCGTGAGCGCCTGCGCGAGCTGAGGGTCGCTCGTGACGCCGTTGTTCATGACGATCTCACCCGGCGTGAGCATCGCGGGCACCGTGTCGGACGGCTGAGGCGCGCCGGGGGTGACTCCGGGCACGGCGGGCATGCCGAGACGGCGCCGCTGCTGGCCGTTCATACCGAACACGCCCCTCATGCCTGCGGGCGCGAATGCCACGCCCAAGCCACCGCCGCCGAACCCGAACGAGCCGCCGCCCGGACCGCCGCCGCCGCCCCCCGTGAAACCTCCGGGCGTGCCGCCGGTCCCCTTCGTCGGGAGCCCGTCCTCATCCACCGTTGGGAACATCGGCATCGGTGCCTCCTAGTGCTTCCGACAGGGCTGGTACTCGACCGTCACCTGCCAGATCGCGTTCTCGACCGCGGATGCCGAATCCAGCCACTTGAACTCCATGCTGTCCGACACCGTGCGTACACTCTGCGTGAGGGGCACCACTTCGTTGTTCACCACCGAACTGCCACTCGTCAGGCTCGCCGTCCCGAACGACGAACGCGCGATGTTGCGCCAGATCGTGATGCCCGGCCCCGTCGTGGGGCTGTAGTGCTTCATCACGAACCGCTGCATGCTGAACCGGGTGAACGGCGGCGCAATCACCGTGGGCGCGTAGAGCACGCCCTGAACCGCGCTGCCGTTGTCCGTGCTGCCGTAGTCCAGTCGGTCCAGCCGCCCATCGCCTGTGCCCGCGTTCGCTTCGCCGCATCCGTAGACATGTCGGTCATCCGACCGCACGACGGCGAACACCGGACCCACGCTCTGGGTGTACGGGGCCGACCACCCGTAGGGCCTGCGCGCCTCCGAGTCCGCCACCTGCGCGAGACCCGACGACTCGATGCCCTGCGCGAAG
Source organism: Actinomycetota bacterium (assembly GCA_009920715.1). GTDB lineage: Bacteria > Actinomycetota > Acidimicrobiia > Acidimicrobiales > Ilumatobacteraceae > UBA2093. The sequence continues at coordinate 1,629 of RFZO01000050.1, forward strand.
TCATAGACGATGCGCCTGTTCGGGACCGTCACGCCCGAATCCGACCGGTACATGACGTTGAGCTGCGTGCCCACCACCGCCAGGTGCATGCGCTGCCCGTCCGAGTCCGCGTCGCTCGAGCGCGCCGACGCCGACGAGGCCTTCAGCTCGTAGGCCAGACTCCCCGACTCCGTGACCGGGTTGTGGATGTCGTTCGACAGGACGATCTCCGCCTGCGTCTTGTCCACGGCCACGATGCCATCGAGGGTGGCGTAGGCGGCCCAGCCGTTGCCCTCCGTCACCGCCCCATAGCCCACGGCCCCTCGGCGGGGGTTCACGGTAAACAGCTTGTAGTCGTAGTCCTCGCCCGAGTTGACGCCCTTGATGTTGGCGAACATGGCGATGCCACCCGAGTAGGCGCACACGGCGGCGCCTTGGATGTCGGCGAACCCGAGCAGGTTGCCCGCGTTGAATGACGGGACGCGGCGGTTGTACCGGACGAACGCGTTCGGGGCGAGCGAGACGCCGGCGTTGGCCGCGCCCGGTGAGCCCACGGTGAAGTAGACGCCGTTACGGTCGGGCTTGTCGTAGCCCGTGATGGCCGACCGCTTGAGGTACGCGAACCCGGGGAAGCTCGCCGCGTACGCCCGGATCCAACCGTAGCCTCGAGCGCCATGACCGGTGGCGTTGAAGATGGTGTCGTCGCCCGTGTCGGCGTAGAACTCATAGCCGGCCGTGTGGGAGCCCGTGGCCGCGGCGGAGATGGTCGCGCTCGTGGCGCTGGCCTTGGCGGTGATGTAGGTGCCCGCGGGGATGTTGGACCCGGCGACCTTGTAGCCCAGCGGGACATCGGCGAACGAGGCGGCCGTGGTGATGGTCGTCGTGTTCGACACGTTACTGGTCGTGATGCTGATGGTGTACGAGGTCGGCGCGAGGTAGGTGGCCGCGAGCGACCCGTCCACGCCGGGGCAGAGCTGCGCCGCCCACTGCTTGCTGGCCGATGCCGTGGTCGTGGCGTTGATGGTGTCCACCACGTCCTGCAGGGTTTTGCCCGACAGAGCGATGCTGGTCGCGCTGTAGTTGCCCGCAGCGCCATCCGACGGCCCCGTCGCCCAGCCGAAGTCCAGCGTCGTCTCCGTGATGCGGTAGATGAACTGCGTCGAGCCGTAGATCGTCGCGGAGTCGTCGGCGGCATTGATGTCGCGCGTGGCCGCGGACCCCGTGGGGGCCAGCATGATGGCGTGCGGGCTCGGGAGCGTGTGCCCGATGAGCACGCGCTGGTCGCCCGTGCCGATGTACCTGGCCCTGCGCGGCATGACGTAGTCGAACCGGATGACGTCCGACGCCTCGTCGAGCCCCGCGTCGTTGCCGAGCGTGTCCGTGAACGTCGTCTGCCCCACGCGGATGATGCCCACAGGGTAGAACGTGCCCATGTCGATGGACAGCGTGTCCGTCGTGGCCGCCAGCGTCTGCTTGCCCGTGCGCGCGAGGATGATGTCCGTGACGCCCGCCGGAGGCTGCGGGATCTTCGTCCACTGGATGTCGCGGTACTTGCTCGCGCCACCCACCGTGCCCACGGTCACGAACCCCAGCCCCGAGGTCAGGGTGGCGTTCTTGGCGCGCGGCATGAATGGCATCGAGTACGAGCCATCCTCGAACTTGTAGACGACGGTGACGTAGAACGAGTCGCCGTCCACCCAGTTGGCATCGGAGCCCGTCGAGGCCGTGCCCGCGGCGACCGTCGGCGGGTAGAGCGGCGGCAGCGGCCCCGAGGGCATGACGCGGATGGTGTTGGTCGTGGCCGAACCGGTGACGTTGTTGAACTCCCGGTTCCACCGGCTCGGCGTCCCGCGCAGGCTCGGGAAGTACCGCCAGTTGCCCGAGTCGAGCATCCGCCGGGAGCCCGCCAGCATGAACTGGCGCGAGAACGAGAACGCCCCGCGCGTGTAGCCCCCCGCCCCGCTCTCGTACCACAGCGGCGCCACCACGTACCGGTGGACCGTGTTGAACGTGGAACCCGAGGTCGGGTAGCTGCTCGACGAGAAGTCCGATCCGAGCGTGTACCACTCGTCGGACCCGTTCGTGTTGAGCACCGAGAGCTGGCCGAAGTAGCCCGTGTCCGCGGTCGGGAACGACGACGCGTTGGTGTCGTTCGAGAACAGGACCGAGGGCGTCGGGTAGGGCTCGGAGGTCAGGCTCGGCGAGACCAGCTCGAGCCCCTGGCGAGCACGCGCGGACCACTTGGACTCGAGCATGCCCGCGGTGTTCGACGACAGGACCGCCGACATGCCCTTGCGGCGGTACCAGCCGCCGGTGAACGGGTCGCGGCGCACGTCCGCGGAGTCCGTCGCGATCTTGTCCTGCGGCGTGTTGAACCGCTCGACGCTGCTCGTGTAGCCCGAGAACGGGCCGAAGGTGACGGTCTCCATCAGGTCCTCATGGGCTGCGAGTCGAGAACGCGCGCCACGTCGAGGCGGCGGGTGGCCACCCGGTCAGGGAGCTGCGCGGCGATGGCCGCGATGAACTCGGGCTCACGGCCGGCCGCGCGCGCCACCTCGAGGGCCGCCAGTCGAGCGATGACCCGGCTGCTGTGCTGCCCGATGAGCAGCGACGCGTCCGAGGTCAGCGGCTCCAGCTCGTAGTGGCCGTAGACGTTGATGGTCGTCGAGCCCGTGTTCGGCGGGTAGATGAACAGCGCCCACTCCAAGTCCGACACGCGGCGGCAGCCCCACGATCGCATCGGCCCAACCTCGGCGGCGGGGTCGCCCAAGCCCGTCAGGTAGGCGTTGCGCTTGAGCTTCTGGTCGATGAGCACCATGTCCATCTTGTCCATGGGCTGGCCGGAGGTCGCGTTGTAGGCGAAGTCGAGACTTCGGAACACGAACGTGGACGTGTTGAACGTGGCCTCGGAAGCGTTCGCCAAGAAGGTCTGGCTGCCCGCCTGTTCGACGAACTCCTCGGGGAAGGTGCTCGCGTACCACTGGCGGGCCTCCTCCAAGTAGGAGTTGACCTGGGCATCGGTACAGGCCGCGTTCGTGCCGTCGTCGTTCGCCAGATAGCGGGCCAGCGTGCGCGCTTCGGCGCGGGTCATGCTCGCCATGTCAGGTCCTCATCGCGTGGTGGGCCAGCATGCGCTTCAGATCGTCGCGTCGCGTCAGCACGCGCTCGGGCAGGTTGGCGGCGATGCTGGCGAGGAAGTCCGTCGGGCGACCGCACAGGCGCGCCATCTCGAGCGCCGCCAGCCGTGCGATGACCCGAGAGCCATGATTGCCGAACAGGATGTTGTCCGAGTCACCCGTGAGCGCCGTCACCTCGTAATGCCCGTAGATGCGGATATTCCGGGCCACCGCGGCAGTCGGGTAGAAGATGAGGTTCCACTTGTTGTCCACGGTCGTGTCGCGGATGCATCCCCACGAGGTGATGTCCGAAGCCGCCACGCTCTCCAGCGTGTCCTTCTGCGACTTCTGCGACAGCAGGTAGTAGTCCACCTTGTCGTACATGACGCCCGTGTCCGTGCTGAAGCACGTGTCGAGCGAACGCATGGCGTAGCCCGGCGTCAACGCCAGACTGGTCGTGACGGCCGCCGAGGTTTCGTTGTAGGCCAGCACGATGGTGTCCTCGGGGAACGTGCTGGCGTACCACTGCCGAGCCTCCTCGATGAGCGCGTTGGCCTTCGTGTCCGACACGCCGGGGTCCGTCGTCGCGGTGTCCTGCGCGATGAGACGCGCAAGGTCGCGTGCGTTGGCCAGCGTCAGGCTCGCGGGCATCAGTAGTACCTGCGGACGACGCTGCCGCCCGACTGCGCGATGCGCGCCGTGCGCTCACGCTCGAGGGCGAGGAACCGCTGCCCGTCCGCCTGCCACTTCGGAGCCGCCGCCGCCGACAGCTTGCACGCCGCGAGGTCCTCCTCCGTCATGCCCGCGGCGATCTCCGCCGCCGCCAGCAGCTCGACCGCCTTCACGCCGAACGTGCCGAACGGAATGACCGAGCTGTCGCTCGTCAACGGGTCCGGCAGGTCCATGTACCACGCGTCCAGCGTGTCCGTGGCGCTCGGCGTCGGGTACAGCACCACCTTCACGAGCTGCGAGTCGTCCTCGTAGATGGCGTACCGGTCCGGCTTGCCCGTGGCCGCCGCCGTGTTGCGCTTGAACTCCAGCATGGCGTCGAACGGGATCTTCCGCAGCGGGTAGAGGTCCGAGTTGCGGATGAGCGCCACCACCGAGTAGATGATGCGCGTGGCCGACGGAGCCACCGTGTAGGTGTCCGTCCCCGCCACCAGCGTGCAGGCCGTCGCCTGCTTGGTCAGGCCGCCGTACGTGTCCGACGCGATGAGCTGCATCTGGTTCGACATGACGTTGCGCACCTGCTCGTTCGTGCGCACGTACCGGCTGCCCACCTGGTCGTTCAGGAGGGCACGGATGTTCTTGGTGGCGTCACCGGCCGTGCTGCTCATCGTGCTCCTCCGCGAGATTGAGCTTGCGCTCCTTGTGCCACGGCAGCGCAGGGACCGTGAACGACGGCCCCTTGCGCTTCTCGATGGCCTTCTCCGGCATCTTCCGGCCCTCGGCGATCGACGCCTCGAGACGGTCCGCCGGCCGCATCATCTCCTTGAACGCGTGCAGCTTCTTCATGTCCACCGAGCCGTCGCGCTTCTTGAACTCGTAGCGCCACTCGCGCTTGCCCTCCTTCAGATGCTCCTCGCCGAACGCACGCACGAGGTCCATCTTCTTGGGCTTGAGTTCCCGCAGCTTCTGGTGCTTCGCGACCGTCTCGTTGAACGCGTCAGGCATCCTTCTTCGCTTTCTTGAACGAGGCCGCATCGGCCGGCTTGTCGATGACCGGCGCGCTGCGCGTGGCCTCGAGGATCTGGCGGGCGACCTCGGCGTTGAACGACTCCGACTCCGCCACCTCGCCCAGCCGCAGGAACGACTCGACCTGCTTCTCGGCGACGAACGACTCCACGCGCACGTCGTCGCGGGACTTGCCCACCGAACGACTGCCGCGGTACTTGAACTTGGTCCCGTCACCCTCGACCGCGATGACGGCGATGTGCTCGCCCGTGTCGTCCTGACGGCCCTGCCGCGCCGCGAGGCCCGACTGGTAGTACATGAAGCAGGGCATCTCGCGGTTGTCCGCGTGTCCGCCCTCCTGCTGCCGGAGCTTGACCTGCACGACCACGTTCAGCGGCCCCTGATGGTTCTCCTCCTGGTTCTTCCACTTGTGGAAGCGGCAGGACTTGTAGAACGGGCATCCGAGGTTGGTGGGGGTGCGCTGCGAACACGAACCGTACTGCGAGGGGTCGAGGTTGAACTTCTTCAGCTCGTCGAGGGTGCCGTGCGGTTCCGAGGGGATCTTGTTCTCGTACATGGGTCCTCCGCGGACGGAGCGGGCCGGGGGCTATCCCCGGACCCGCACCGCCACAGTGTGTGTTACGTGTTCTTCGACTTGATGAGGCAGGCGTAGGCGTCGCGCTTCGTCGCCTTGCCGTAGTCGCACCACGCGAGCAGGAACGTCGCGAGGCCGTTCGGCTGCGCCTTGACGCTCGGACGGCTGTTGAAGCCGATGCCGAACGCACGGCCGATGGTCAGGCAGTTGTTGAAGCCGCCACCGCTCGAACGCACGTTGCCCGTCGGGATGAACTGGATGCCGTAGGCTTCCTGGATGACGCCCGAGACCGCCGGGTTCTGGCTGTCACCGCGGGCGTACGCCTGCGTCAGGTTGCCGATGGACATCACGTTGTCGTCCTGCAGATGGTGGTAGAAGAACAGGTACTTGCCGGGGTCGGCGAACTGCTTGGCACCCGCCTTCACCTTGCTGCGCGCCTCGAGGATCTTCGCGAGGTCGATGTCCGACGCGTAGTCACCCACCACGTTCGTGGTCAGCGCCGAGAACAGCGACGCCACGTCCTGATCGATGTACTGCGCGACCGCGGCCTCCATCGACTGACGGAGGTCATCCGTCGGGTCGAACTGCATGCGCTGGAGGACGTTCTCGTTGACCGAGACGTTCACGTTGACCGTGCCGGGGGTGAAGGTGATCTCACCCTCGGTGTTGGCCGAGAACGTCAGGCCGAACGACGACATGTCGGTGCTGTCACCGACCGACGCCGCGGTCAGGTTGTCGTGCTTCGGGATGTGGAGGCGGTTGCCGAGACGGCCCACGTCGTCGATCTTCGACCAGATGGCGGCCTTCTCGTACGCCTGCACGTCGAACCGCTTCGCCCATTCCTCGGCGACCCACTTGGTCGCGGTGGTACCCGAGCTGACAGAGCCCGGTGCGTAGACACTTCCGGTGATGGCCATTCTGTGTTCTCCCTATCGCGGGAGCGTCAGCCGGTGATGCGGACCTTGCCGGAGTTGAGTGCCGCGTTGAGCTTCCTGCGGCCCTCCCCATCCAGTCGGTCCCACTCCTTGCTGAACTCTCCGCTGGTCATTTCCGTTTTGGTGACTTCGCTGCGAGGGACGCCGACGGTCCGCGTGGCGACGACGCCGCGCGCCTTGGCCTCCTGTGCAGCCGTGAGTTCGCGTTCCTTGCCCTCGATGGTCTGAGCCTTGGCCGCCAGTCGCTCGAGCTGCACCATCCGCTGCGCCGTCCCGGCCGAGATGACCTCGCCGCGCATCCGCGCCTCGTACATGAGCCTCTCGACGTCCTGCCGGACCTCCCGCTCGACCTCCAGCATCTGCGTGCGGTACGCGAGTTCCTGCTGCTGCTGCCTGCTCTGGTGGAGCATGGCCAGCTGCAACAGGGCGTCGTCATCGTTGAGGACCTGGGCTCGGTACTGGAGTTCCTGCTCCTTGGCCGCGAGCCGCTGCATCAGGGCACTGGCTTGGGCATTGGCCGCGTCCATCGGTGGCGGTGAGGACGCCCGCAGCCGCTCCAGTTCCTGCTTCGCCGTCTCGTAGCCCGTCTTCTCCGCCAGCCACTGCCCCTTTTGCCGACGGAGCTGCTCCAGTTCCTCGCGTTCCTCTGCCGTCGCCGCACCTTCAACGCCCGCCGCGTTCCCGCCGTCCTGCCCATCGTCCGCCGTCCCGGTCGCGTCCTGCGCGTTGCCGTCAATCGGATCGTGTTCAGGCGTCCCGGCCGTCGTCTGGTCGTCTGCTGACATGTCTGACTCCTAACCCATCATCCCGGCCATATCGCCGCCCATGGGCGGTGCCGGAGCGCCCATCAGGTCGGGGGGCGGTCCCCCCATCGGAGGACCACCGGGGCCTTCCGGCCCACCCGGTCCGCCCATCGGCGGGGCCATGGCCTGCTGCTGCTCCATGGCCTGCTGTCGCTGCTGCTCCTGCTCCTGCTTGATGATCCGCGCCTGCGACGGCGGGATGCCCAGCATCGTCGCCATCGACTCCGACGCACCGTTCTGCATCCAGAACATGATGGTCTGGAGTTCTTCCTTCGTGCGCGCCTTGAACTCCGGCGAGGTCGTGATGCGGAACTTCACGTTCGGCATCGCCGAGCCGCGCATCTGCTGCGCGCTCTGCATGCCCTCAGGCCCCTTGAACGCCACCCACCGGGGCACGCTCCACGTCTCCCGCTGGATGTCGTGGATGACGCCGAAGAACGGAGCCAGCGACCGACGGAACGACCGGATGTGGTGGTTCGTCGGGATGTTCTGGTTCTCCACGATGGCGTTCACCGTGCCCACCGGGATGTCCTTCGAACGGTTCTGGTCCATCGCGCCGCCCAGATCGGCCGTGCCCATGTCCGCGCGCATGTTCGACTGCAGCAGGTTGTAGAGGCTCGAGATGTCGCCCGACAGCGGCTGGGCCGCGAACTGACGCACCGCGTTGGCCTCGTTCGGGTCCGTGAAGTACGCCACCTGCCACGGCTCGTCGGTGAACTCGAACGGACGACCGTAGCCATCCGTCATCACCGAGCCACCCGCGATGATGAGGTTCGGAGCGCTCATCACCTGGTCGTACAGACGACGCATGGCCGCGTTCGACGCCACCTGCGGGTACCAGTCCAACGCCGTGTCCGACAGCCCGCAGTCCTCGAGCGGGTGCTCGTTGCACTTGAACTCGCAGTACGGGTAGTGCCGCATGGCGAACGGCCACGAGCCGTCGTACAGCACCACGCCCTGATTCGGGGCCACGATCACGAGGCGGCCCTTGGGGTACGCCTTCACCGTGTCTTCGGGCACGGCCATCTCGGCACGCATGGCCATCTGGCCGCACTCGGGGCACATGCCGGCCTCGGGCGTCTCGGGCGACGGGTCCGACGCCCAGCCGCAGGTCGGGCACGCCAGATGCCACTCGTCCGGGTGCATCTCGCGCGCGTCGTCTGTTCGGCGCTGCTTCTTTGTCGTCTCGTCGTACTTGAACCAGCACTTGAGGACCTTCAGGCGGCCCGACTTGCGCTCCGAGCCGATGTCCTGACCGCTGTCCTTCACGATGACGTTGCCGCTCTCGTCCGTCTGGTTCACGTCCGAGCCCTGCAGGTGGCGACGCTCCGAGTCCTCCGCGTACAGCAGCTCGGTGTTCTTCCAGCCCGGCTGCATGAGCGCGTCCTCGAGACGGATGTCGTCCTCCTCGATGACCCACGGCAGGCGCTTGTCCCAGATGTCCTGGTATCCGGGAGTCTTGAACAGGCGCGTCGGGTCCACGTTGCGGAACAAAATCTCCCCGAACGGGCCGCAATCGGCGTCGAAGTCCACGCCCATGCACCAGACGCGCGCGGCCAGCCCACCGAGAACCATGCGCTCGGCGTAGACCTCGAAGCCCTTGTCCTCGTCGCGGATGTCGTGCTCGAGGGCGTACTTGGCGGTCTCGGCCAGCTCGGCGTTGAACGGCTCCGCGCCGTTGGGCAGGGTCTCGATGTAGAGCGGGGCCGAGATGATGTCGGCTGTCTTGCGGCGGAGCTTGGAGTACAGCTCGCGGCCGCGGAACCGCAGGCGGCGGTGGTCACGCGTCTCGCCCGAGTCCAGCTCGTAGTGGCGCAGCTTGAGCGCGAAGCTCAGCTCACGCTCGATCTTGTCGTTGCGCGGGCGGTAGTAGGCCTTGGCGTACTCCCAGAGCCGCTTGCATCGCTCGACGAGCGGAGTGTCCTTGTCAGCCACGGTGCCTCACTGTGGGGGTGCGCCGAATAGGGCCTGCACGAGAGCGAGCGCGAGGGACACGACGAGGATGATGATCGTCAGGTCGAGCAGGATGACCACGGGGTCGATGTGCTCGAGGGAACGCCGGGAGCGGTGCCCTTGCCTGCCCCTCGAAGAAGGTTCGGGTCCGTCCCCCGGCGTGCTCATGCGCTTACTTCGCGGGCTTCAGGTGCTGGACGTAGATGCGCGCCGCACCGGTGTTCTGGGTGCCTGACGTGATGAGTCGCAGGTACGGAGGCACGCCCACCCAGCTATGCGTGGCGTTGTTGTTCAGGACCGCAGCGCCATGCTTCACCCAGATCGGCACGACGATGAACTTGGTGCCGTTCGTCGGGGTCAGGTTGGTGCTGAGGACATTGAACGTCGCGAAGTCGTTCTGGACAGCGGCCCCGTTGACCGTGACCGTCAGCGTGTTGGCCGATGGCACGGTATACGCCACCGTCGAATCGACCTGGATGATGAACCGGCCGATGATGACCGAGTCCGCCCCCGTCGCCGTCTGTTCCGGGATGAGCCAGCCTTCGGTGCTAATCCACGTGGTCGTGTCGTTCGCGCTCGCGACCAGCGTCTTCTTGGCCAACTGATACGCATCGAACGCGGCGGCCGACGAATACGTCTGGGTGTTCGGGAAACGCCAGTTGAGCGTCTCCGTCGTGAGCACGCCGCCCGCGAAGGCCGGAGCCGCCGCCAGCGTGACGCCCACGATCATGAGAAGCCCGAGGATGAAACGCTTCATGTGTGATTCCTCCATTGTCGTGCCACCGACGCGCACACGGATAGCACAGCGTCAAGGGGCTTCTGCGTCACGCTCAAGCGTTCCATTCCGCGTCCGGCTGTCGCTTCGGCCCTCGGTCCAGCCACGGAGGCACCACCGCCACCGGCTGCACGCGCCCCATCCCCGCGCTCATCTCCGCCACCTCGTACCGCCTCGGCTTCCGCACCGTGTTCAGCAGGTGCGCCTGTATCCCGAGGCAGATCATGTCCTCCCAGTTCTGGTGCGGGGCGCGGATGAGCTTGTCGCGGTCCCCGATGCGGATGGCCATGAGCGCGTCCACCGCCTCCACGCTCGGGATGGACAGCGAGTCGTCGAGCAGGCACCGCTGCAGCGCCGACACGATGACGCCGCGGCTCGCCTCGTCCGTCCACCAGCCCACCCGGTTCGAGGTCCGGCGCGTCACGTTGTCCAGGGGCTTCTCCCGCCACACGTTCCGGTAGTCGCCCCACTCCGCCAGCAGCGCTTCGCCCCAGCCGCCGTTCATCTCGGGCACCAGCTCGGCGTCGTTGTACTCACGCGCCAGTCTCAACGCCGCACGGCCCATGCTCGCGACCGGCACGTGGTCGTACAGCCTGCCGATGCCCGCGCGGTCCTCCACGCACACGAGCCACAGCCCGCCCTTGTCACGGCCCGCGATGCCACTCGAGGGGTCGATCGTGATGCGGTACGTCTTGCCGCGCTCGGGGTCCCGCCACAGCTCGATGCGACGGTCGTGCTCCCACGCCTGCCCCTTCACGCACCGGCCCTTCATGTCGTTGAGCGCGTCGTAGTCGAACGGGCACTCGCCGTCCGCGTCCACGTAGTCACCGTACAGTCGCGCCTTGATGAGCTTGTCGCCGCGATACCTGGCCTCGAGCCTCGCAACGTCGTCGCTCGAGAGGAACCTGTTGTCGTAAAGGCTGGCGTTGGCCTCGACGCGCCCATCCCTCGGCGTCCACAGGCAGCCCGCGAAGTCCGTCTGCAGCCACTCCCACTCGCTGCGCTTGAGCGGCGTCTCGGTGATCCACAGGTGCTTGCAGTTCTTGCGGACCTCTCGCCAGATGGCCTCGATGGGCGGCTCATCGCCCCATGCCCAGTCCCATCGGGCACCGAGCGCCTTGTCGGCGTTCTCCTGACTGACGAACACGATGCGCGACCACGACTCCGGGTCGGGGTTCGTCCAGCCCTCGGGCTTGATGCGGATGGTGCCCGCGTAGCCGAGGCCCTTGTTGATCCAGCTTATCTCGTGCGGGTAGTCGCCCAGCCAGTGCAGGATGGCGGCCTGCGAGCTGTCCACCTGCTGGCCGTAGTCGCGGACCACGACGGCTCCCACGTTGGGCACCTTGGCCACGGGCACGGTGATGCCGTCGAGCGTCGGCGTGCCTCGAGCGCAGGCCACCGCGAACGCCGCCCCGCTGAACGTCTTGGCCCCGTAGTTCGCCGCCCTCAGGTGCAGCTCGAGCCCCTCGACCACGTAGGCGAACGCCCGCTTGTGCTTCTCCGAGGGCCAGCCGAAGCCAGCCAACGGGTCCGCTCGACGGGCGTCCTGTGCCGCCCTCAGTGCGAGGGCGAGCGATTGCAGATCGGAACTGAGCGTCACTCCTCGTCCGTGGGCTGAGCCAGGTCGCCGAGCATGTCCACGGGCTTGCGCTGCGGCACGCTGACGGGCTTGGCCTTCTCGACCACCCGCAGGCGCTTGGCCCCCTCGGGCGTCATCTCGTACCGGC
>RFZO01000006.1 GCA_009920715.1 Actinomycetota bacterium
CCGGATCGAGTGGAAGTTGGAATAGAAACCGGTGACGATGCGGGCCGCCTCGGAGACGTCGCTGGTGATCCTGTAGAGGCCCGTGTCCTCCCGCGAGATGACCTCGTGGGCCAGGAGCGTGGGCATGAGCGCGGCCATGATCGGTTTCCAGAAGGGTTTGTCGGGCGGGTCGAGGAACACGATCGGTGCGGGCACGGAACGTCCGGTCTGGACGAGGGTGAGGAGCTCGAACGTCTCATCCAGCGTCCCGAATCCGCCCGGCAGGCACACGAACCCGTGTGACTCCTTCATGAGCATCAGCTTCCTCGTGAAGAAGTAACGCATCGTGACGTGCTTGTCGTCGCCCTCGATGATCGAGTTCGAGGAGGCCTCGAACGGGAGACGGATGGACACACCGATCGACCGGTCCCGCCCGGCCCCGACCATGCCCGCCTCCATCAGCCCGGGCCCGGCGCCCGTGACCACCATGAAACCCTGCTCCGCGATCAGGCGCGCCACCTCGACCGTGAGCGAGTAGATCTGGCTTCCCGCCGCGATGCGTGCCGACCCGAAAACCGTCACCTTCCGCACGTCGCGGTACGGCGCGAACATCTCGAAAGCCTCCTGCATCTCGGTGAGGGCGGCGGCCGCGATCTTCACGTCGAGCGCGGAAGCATCACCCGATGCGAGGCCGGTGGCGGCCTCGACGAGCCTCAGCATCTGGCGCAGGTCACCCGGGGGCCGACCCGATGCCCCGAGAGCCTCCGCAAGGGCCCGTGCAGCCGTCTCGAGATCGTCCCGCAGGCTCACGGACGGCTTCCCGCAGGATCCGCTTTGTCGCAGTTCACGGCCGGCCCAGTGCGGTGGCCTTGGCCGAGAGTGCGGCGAGAAGGTCGTCGAAGCTCGCGATGAACGACGCAACCCCCTCTCGCTCCAGCTGCGCGGCGACGTCGTCAACGTCGACCCCGTGCGCAGCGAGGGAGTCCCACTGCGTCCTCGCGGTGTCGACGCCGGAGTCGATGGTGCGGGCGACCGTGCCGTGGGAGGCGAAGGCCTCGAGTGTGGCGTCCGGGAGCGTGTTCACCGTGTCGGGCCCGATCAGGGAGTCGACATACAGCGTGTCGGGATACGCCGGGTTCTTCGTGGAGGTCGAAGCCCACAGAGGACGCTGCACCTGTGCTCCCGCCGCCGCCAGTCGTTCCCACCGTGGCCCCGAGAAGGCAGTGCGGAACAGGTCGTAGGCGAGACGCGCCTGGTTGACAGCCGCTGTCCCGCGCAGCGCCAGTGCGGCATCGGAACCATCTGCCTCGAGCCTCTTGTCGATCTCGCTGTCGACCCTGCTGATGAAGAAACTCGCGACACCGGCAACTGCCGACACGTCCCCGCCTGCTGCGAGCCTGTCCTCGAGCCCGCGGATGTGGGCCTCGATCACCTCGGAGTACCGCTGGAGGCTGAAAATGAGGGTGACATTCACGTTCCGGCCCTCGGACACCATGGTGCGGATGGCACCGAGTCCCTCCTTCGTCGCGGGGATCTTTATCATCACGTTGGGCCTGGCGATGCGCTCGTGGAGTGCGCGGCCCGCCGCGAGGGTGCCGGAGCCGTCATGGGCGAGCGACGGGTCAACCTCGACACTCACGAACCCGTCGGTTCCGCCTGACGCCCGGTAGAGCGGATCGAAGGCGTCCAGTGCGGAATGGATGTCGCGGACCACCAGTTCCCAGTACGCCTCTGCGGGAGTGAGACCGCGCCCCATCTCCGAGGCGAATTGTTCGTCGTAGTCGGTGCTGCCCTGGATTGCCTTCTGGAAGATGGTCGGGTTGGATGTCAACCCCCGCACGCCGGAGGCGATGAGGCTGTCCAACCGGCCGGTGGCGAAAAATGAGCGCTGCAAGTTGTCGATCCAGGGACTCTGTCCATGGATGGCGTGGAGATCAGCCAGGAGGTTGCTCACTTGAGCACTTCCCGCACAGCGGCCACAACTGCCGACATGTTGACACCGAGCTTGTCCATGACGACCGCCCCGGGCGCGCTGGCCCCGAACCGATCGATACCGAGTGACTTGTCGGCATATCGTCCCCACCCGAAGGTCGAACCGGCTTCGACGCTGACCACGGGGAGACCCGCGGGGAACACCGATTCCTTCCACGCAGTGTCTTGCTCCTCGAAGACCTCCCAGGAGGGCATGGACACGACGTTGACCTGTGTCCCCGAGGCGGCAAGTTCGCCGGCCGCGGCGAGCGCCAGCCCCACCTCACTGCCCGTTGCCACGATGACCGCTGACGGTGAGTCGACAGCCCGCACTCTCGCCGCGCCGCGCGCGACGGCCGAGCCATCAGTCGTCGCGGTGACGGTCTGCCGTGACAGGATGAGGGCAGTGGGACCGGCATGGGACACGGCCTGGCGCCACGCCTCGCGTGTCTCGTTGGGATCGGCAGGACGCACGACGCGCAGACCGGGTATGGCGCGCAGCGATGCCAGATGCTCGACGGGCTGGTGCGTGGGGCCGTCCTCGCCGACGCCAACCGAATCATGACTGAACACGAACACGCACCGCGCCCCCGAGAGAGCGGCCAGCCTGATGCTGGGGCGCATGTAGTCAGCGAACACGAAGAACGTTCCGCCGACCGGCAGCACACCACCGTGCAACGCCATTCCGACCAGCGCCGCACCCATCGCATGCTCCCTGATGCCGTAGTACACCTGCCGGCCCGAAGGGTTCGACGCGGAGAACGGGTTCTTCCCGTCGAGCTTGGCTCCCGTGTTGCCGGTGAGGTCCGCCGCACCGCTGACGAGCGAGGGAAGTGTGTCCCGGCATGCCTCGAGAACCTTCTGGAAAGCCTGTCGCGTGGCGAGCCCGTGGCCGTCCTCGAACACGGGAAGGTCCGCGTCCCATCCCGCAGGTGCCGGATCGAGGGCTGATGCGGTGAGATCACGTCCCGCAGTCCCCGCTGCGGACGCCCATGCCGAGTGGACTGACGATCCCCTCGCGGCACAGTGCGCGCGGTACGCCGTCACGAGGGCCTCGGGCGACCAGAACGGCTCGTCGGGAATTCCCATGGCGTGCTTGGTGGCGGTGACATGTGCGGCGGTGAAAGGGTTCCCGTGTGCCTCATGGTTGTCGGTGAGGTCGGGTGACGGGGTTCCGATGTGCGTGCGCAGGACCACGAGTGTCGGACTGCCGCGGTGGGCGCGGGCCTCCAGCAGGGCCTTCTCGATGGTGTCGAGATCGTCCCCCGGGTCGCCAGCGTCAATGACATTCCACCCGTATGAGCGGAATCGCATCGGAACGTCGTCAGAGCACGCAAGGTCGACCGAACCGTCGATTGTGATGCGGTTGTCGTCGAAGATGCACACGAGCCGGTCAAGACCCAGGTGCCCGGCAAGTGACGCGGCCTCGTGGCTGATGCCCTCCATCAGACACCCGTCGCCGGCGACGACCCAGGTGTGGTGCGACACCGCATCACTCCCGTGAACCGCGCGGAGGTGAGCCTCCGCGATGGCCATCCCCACCGCGTTCGCGAATCCCTGGCCCAGTGGACCGGTGGTCACCTCGACCCCGGCGGTGTGACCGACCTCGGGATGGCCGGGTGTGGCCGAGCCCCACTGGCGGAAGTTCTTGATGTCGTCGAGCGAGAGTCCGAAGCCGGCGAGATACAGCATCGAGTACTGGAGGATCGACGCGTGCCCGCCGGACAGGATGAACCGGTCCCGGTCGACCCACTGCGGGTCGGCAGGGTCGAAGCGCATCACCCTCGAGTACAAAACGTGGGCGAGCGGTGCCAGAGCCATTGCTGTGCCCTGGTGTCCGCTCTTCGCCGCCAACGGGGCATCCATCGCGAATCCCCTGACCAACGAGAGTGCCTGTGCGTCCTGTTCAGCGGAGAGTCGTGAAGTCACGCTCCCACGGTAATCCGCGCCACACCCGGGACACGTGGTGCGTGCCGTCGAGTGCGACCGCGGAGAACGGCATCCCCACCCGCACGACGCCGATGTCGTTGCGCCCGAGGATCCGCGCCGGCACCGACGTGGCCGCCCTGAGGGCTGTGGATATGTCGACGCCGCATCGTGACACCACGTTCCGGACGCACCCGAGGAGAGACGTGCTGCTGCCGGCGAGCGTGCCGTCGGGCAGACGGGGGGCACCGTCCCGCACGCTCACTCCCCGCGCCGCGGCCCACGGCGCGCGCCACCCGACCGAGTCCGACACGAGACACAGCGCGCCGCGCTTGGCGAGGAAGGCAAGGGTCACGGCCTCTGCGGACACGTGCACCATGTCGGCGATGAGGCCCGCCACCACCCTGTCGTCGGTGAGCACCCACAGCGCAAGGGAGTCATCGCGGTGGTGAACCCCCGACATCGCGTTGAACAGGTGCGTCGCCATGGTGGCCCCTGCCGCGACCGCCTTCTCGTATTCGTCCCTCGTGGGTCTGGAGTGCCCCACGGAGACAACGGTGCCCTTGTCCCGCAGGACGGATGCCGCAGCCCCGAACAGCTCCTGTTCTGCTCCGACGGTCATGATCCGGACCGAGGCGGGCAGGGCGGCGAGCCAATCCAGATCCACCCCGGACACGTGCTCACGGGGGTGCGCTCCGCGCGCGGCACCGAGGAATGGACCCTCGACGTGGATTCCCACCGCACCGTGAACGCCGCCGGACAGCACGGTCCCGAGACGGTGCACAGTGTCCGCCAGGCGCGGCAGGGAATCAGTGGTCACGGTGGCGAGCCAGTGCGTGGTGCCCTCCGCAGCCAGAAGCTCGCCGAGCCGTTCGATTCCCGGACCGTCCGCGGAGGCGAGGTCCACGTCGTCCCATCCGTTGACCTGGAGATCGACGAGCCCGGCGGTGATGAGTCGGTGTTCGGCCTCGCCGTGAAACGGTTCGATGCCAACGACGACACCGTGTTCGACCGTGACGACCGTCGGTCCGCGCATCGAGTCACCGTCGAAGAGGCGCTCGCTCGAGACGGAGAAGACGGACGCGTCGGTGTCAGTCACGGACGAGACGGTACCTGTCCGTCACGTTGCGCTGGCGCGGGAACCCGGGGCAAGCCGGATGTCGCTGAACCGCAGGGTCGCGAGGCGCCACGCGGCGAGAGTCCGGATGACCCACCAACCGGGGTCGAGTTCGCGCCGCCGATGAGACAGCCTGGGGGAGGAGGGGGCGGCATGGTGATTGTTGTGCAGCCCCTCTCCCATGGTGCAGAAGGCGAGCCACTGGAGGTTGGTGGCGCCGTTCGGGTAGGGGCGACGCCCGAAATGATGGCCCAGTGCGTTCACTGCCGCGTTCGCCGCCAGGTATGCGTTCGCGTGGAGGAACGCCGCGAGCAGGCCCTTCAGCGGCCCGAGAACCAGCACGAGCGTGCCGATGCCGAGGAGCAGGCCGGTGTTCTTGTGGTTGAAGAACAACCTGTCCCAGCGGTCGTCGGGCAGGTCACGCGCGTACTTGTCGAGAATCGCGGGGTCACGCAACGCCTCGCGGTACAGCGCCACGTTCTTCAGCTGCACGGTTCTCCATCCGAGCAACACCGGCGAGTGAGGGTCGCCCGTCTCGTCCGTGTACGCGTGGTGCTTGCGGTGAACGGCAACCCATTGTCTCGGCTTGATCCCCGTCGTCAGCCAGATGACCGTGCGGAAGACCATCTTGGGCGCCCAGCGGAGGGTCAGCGCACGGTGGCTGAGGGCCCGGTGCAGGTACACCGTGGTGGCGGTGTTTGCGAGTGTGGTGACGACTCCTGCCGCCACCACAACGACCAGGAGGGACAGCAGGACATTGCGCATGCAACGGACCTTAGTTCACTACCTACTGGTAGGTAGGCGATTTATGAAGGTAATTTCGGGGGGTGTCAGAGGGACCCGACAGAGGCCAAAGAAGCACCCGGGACCTCATTCTCGATGAGGCCGTGGCGTGCTTTGCCGAGCGGGGTTATGACGGCACGTCACTCAACGACATAGCTGCCGGGGTGGGCATCCGGAGACCGAGCCTTCTCCATCATTTCGCATCCAAGGAGGTGCTCTACGGGAACGTCTTCGAGCGCATCCTCTCCGACTGGCTGGAGCGTGTGAGTGAGGCCGTCGAGATGGACGGAACCGGGTGGGACAAGGTCGAACTGGTGTTGCGGGCGGGTTTTGCCCTCTTCGAGGATCATCCCGACTACGTGAGGATGATGCGGCGTGAGGCACTGGACGGTGGTGTGCGGCTCGGCATCGACCTCGCCTCCGTCCTCAAACCCTTGTTCGAGGCCGCCGCCGAGTACCTGGACGAGATGATGTCGGCAGGAAAGCTCCGCAGGCACGACTCCCGGCACCTGCTCATCATGGGCTACGGCGCGATTCTGTCCTACTTCTCGGACGCGCCCTTCATCACTGATCTTCTGGAGGATGACGCACTCACCTCCGAACGGATAAGGGTGCACCGGGAGGCCGTTGTCACGTTCTTCCGCTCGGCGCTCACGTGATGCGACACCGTCGTTCGGCCGGGGACCACCCCCGGTGACTACCGTGGGAGCCGTGGCCCCTCATCACAGCACCCTCTCAGAAGCGGCATCGAAGCAGATACTGGCGGGGTACGGCGTGCCCTTCGCCCGTGAGTCGGTGGTCCGCACGGCCGCAGAGGCCGTTGCCGCGGCGGAGGACATCGGTTATCCCGTCGTCGTGAAGCTCGGGGGCGATTCGATCGCCCACAAGACCGAACGCGGCCTCGTGCGCCTGCGGCTCGGCGATGCCGCCCAGGTGGAGAATGCCGCCTCCGAGCTCCTGTCCAAGGCCACGGCGGACGACGGCGAGGTCCATCTTCTCGTCGCGGAGATGGTCTCCGGGGCGAGGGAGCTGATCGCTGGTCTCCTTGTCGATCCGCAGTTCGGCCCCACAGTGATGCTCGGAATCGGCGGCATCCTCGCCGAGGCAATCGCCGATGTCGCCTTCCGCCCGGTGCCTGTGTCGCCCGACCAGGCGGGGGAGATGGTTGATTCGCTCAGGACACAGAAGATTCTCGGCGAGTTCCGGGGAGAAGCGGCGGTGGACCGTGACTCCCTGGTCGCGTGCCTGACAGCACTGTCGGCTGTCGCAACAGGTCGCGACGACATCGTGTCGGTCGACATCAACCCGCTCATCGTGAAGCCCTCAGGGAAGGTCGTCGCTGTCGACGCCCTCGTCGAGACCGGTGCGAGACCCGGCACGCCCCGCACAGACCGTCGGTTCACCAACGAACAGTTCGCAGCGTTGTTCGAGCCGCGTGGTGTGCTGGTCACGGGTGCGTCAACGCACCCCGGCAAGTTCGGTTTCGTCAGCCTCCACAACATCCTCGCGAGCGGCTACGAAGGGGCGGTCTTCGGGACGAACCTCAGCGGCGAGGAGGTGCTCGGGGTCCGCACAGTCGCCGACATCGACGCGTTGCCCGACGGAGCGATTGACCTCGTGTTCGTCTGCACGCCCGCCGCGGCCAACCCAGACCTACTCCGTGCGTGCGCCCGCAAGGGCATCCGCGCTGCGTTCCTGACCTCGGCCGGGTACGGCGAGGCGGGCGAGGAGGGGCGCGTGCTCGAGGCCGAACTCGTGCGTCTCGCAGACGAGCTGGGCATTCTCATGGCGGGCCCCAACGGCCAGGGGGTCGTGTCCACACCCGCGCGGCTGTGTGCCCAGATCGTGGCTCCGTACCCGCCGCGGGGCGGCATCGGTGTGGCGAGCCAGAGCGGCAACTTCGTGTCGAGCTTCATGAACTACGCACGCCAGACAGGGGTCGGCATCAGCCGCGCGGTGTCGGCGGGTAACGCCGCGGCGCTCGGCGTGGCCGACCTCGTGGAGTGGTACGGCGTCGACCCCGAGACCAAGGTGTCCCTTGCATATGTCGAGGGGATCTCCAACGGCCGCGACCTGATGGACCGTCTCGGTGCCGTCGCACGGACCAAGCCGGTGGTCGTCGTGAAGGGCGGCGCCACGGAGAACGGGGCGCGGGCCGCGGCGAGCCACACGGGTGCCCTGGCGGCCAACGACGCCGTCTTCGACGGCGAATGCAAGGCCCACGGGATCGTGCGTGCGGCCACCGTGGAGGAGGCATACGAGACTGCGGCGACATTCGCGACGCAACCTCTCCCGAAGGGGCCGAACGTGGTCATTCTCACCACCGCAGGCGGCTGGGGAGTGGTCACCTCGGACGCCATCGCCCGCGACGGCAGCCTGCGTCTGATGGCCCTGCCCGATGACCTGCGGACTGCGATCGACGGCAAACTCCCGCCGCGCTGGAGCCGCAACAATCCCGTCGACTGCGCGGGCGGGGAGACCCGCGACACCATTCCCGAAGTGATGGAGCTCATCGCATCCCATCCGTCGGTCGACGCGGTCATCTATCTCGGGCTCGGCATCCAGGCGAACCAGGCGCGCCTCATGCGTGAGGGGAGCTTCTACCCCGACCACGGTCTCGAGCGCATCGTGGACTACCACGAGAGGCAGGACGCACGCTTCGCCGAGGCTGCAGCCGCTCTCAGCGCGTCCACCGGGAAGCCGATCCTCGTTGCGACCGAACTCGCCACCGCGGACCCGGAAAACCCCGGTGTGCGGGCTGTCGCGGCAAGCGGGCGTCTGTGCTACCCGTCGGGCAACAGGGCAGTGGCGGCGCTGGGGCACCTGTACCGGTATGCAAGGTTCACGGGAACCGCGGCGCGCTGACCGCGCACGGCGCCGAGCCGACAACCCCCTCAGGGTTGTGGTCACGGCAGGAGTGCTGGGGGGCCTGCTGCTCGTGGCGGCGTTCGCCTGGTTGTCGGCCCTCGGCACACGGACCGAACCGCTCACTGCGCGCGCACAACCGGTTCCACCGCGGCAACCGGTCCTCTCCGCGCGGCGCACGCCCGACGTCCTGTCGTTCGTCACCCGGGCCAGCCGTCTGGAGGCAGGACTCTCGCCCGTGCGCGCCGCCCTGCCCAAGGGTTCGTGCCTGCGGGTGGACTGGCTCGGTTCGACCGTCGCGGCGGTCGGATCGTCGGCACAGTTGGTTCCCGGGAGCACGATGAAAGTGGTGGTCGGAGCCGTGGCACTCGAGGTCCTCGGTGCCGACTCCACCCTCACCACGAAGGTCTTCGTCACGCGCAACGCGGACGGCACGGTGGCTGACCTCTATCTGGTGGGAGGAGGGGACCCACTCCTCGTCGTGAAGGAGTACGTGGCGGCGGAGAAGTACTCGACCCTGCACCCCACTTCGCTCGAGTCACTCGCGGACTCCGTGATCGCCGCAGGAGTCTCCGGGGTCAGCGGGAGGATCGTGGGTGTCGACAACATCCTCGATGCGGAGCGGTTCGGCGCCGACTGGCCGTCATCGTTCCACGGAGTGGAGGCGGGTCCGCTCGGTGCCCTCATGGTCAATGACGGCGCTGTGACCGGCCAGGCCGTGAAGCCCGACGACCCGGCACTGGCCGCGGCCACTGAATTCGCCAACCTGCTCGCTCTGCGCGGCGTGCCGACAGCCGGCGGCACCGCCCACGATGTTCTCCCGAGCGGCGCCACGGAGGTCGCGTCGGTGACGTCGGCCCCGATGACCTCGATCGTCCAGGAGATGCTCGTGAACAGCGACAACAACACGGCCGAGATCCTCCTCAAGCTCGTCGGCCTGAAGACGAGCGGAATCGGCTCCACACAGGCGGGGATAGCGGCGCTGGACAAGCAACTCGCTGAGTGGGAGGTGTCCGGGGTGCTCACGCGCGACGGAAGCGGTCTCTCCTCGAAGAACAGGATCACGTGCGATGCGCTGAACGGTCTGCTGTCCAGGTTCGAGGAGCAGCTGCCGCCGTTGCTCGCGCTCGCGGGACGCACGGGAACTCTGCGCGAGATCTTCGACGACACGGAAGTCGACGGCAGACTCGTCGGGAAGACGGGCACGCTCTCCGGAGTGAAGGCCCTTGCGGGTTACCTGCCCCTGGAGGGTGAGGAGCCCGTCCGGTTCTCGCTCGTCATGAACAGGACCGGCATCGACAACCGTTCCGCATACAGACCCGTGTGGAACAAGCTGGCCCAGGGGCTCGACCGGGCGAGCGGGACACCCCGCGGGCCCGACCTGGCGCCGTGATCCCCGTCTTCCCGCTCGGCCACGCGTACCTGCCGGGGGAGCAGGTCTCGCTGAACGTCTTCGAACCCAGGTACCTGCAGTTGTTCGCCGATCTCACGGAGAACGGCGGCGAGATCTTCGGCACCGTCCTGATCGAGAGGGGAAGCGAGGTCGGAGGAGGTGACCGGCGTTTCGGGCACGGGGTGCTGGTCCGTGTCACCGACCGTGAACTCTCGCCCGGCGGTCTGCGCATCACAGGACGAGCCGTCGGCCGCTTGACCGTAAAGCGATGGGGCACCGATGACCCGTACCCGGTCGCGGACATCAATGTTCTCTCGTTCGCGGAAACCCCAGCGGGAAAGAGACTCGACGCGGCGAGCGCGCTCACGGTACTGGCGCAGTCGGTGCGGAGCATGCTGGCGCGCCACGGGGTCACCGAGGACGCGTCCGATCTGCCGGTGCTGCGGGGCCTTGGTGTGGTCGCGTCGGGCCACTGGTACACGGCAGACCCCACGGCGGAGGATCTCGACACAGCAGTGTGGGCCGTCGCCCGGTGCATCCCCTGTGGCCCGCTCGACCGCCACGCCCTCCTTGTAGGTACGGATCTCCCGGAGCAGGTCTCCCTGTTGCGGCGGGTCGTCGAGCACACCGACGAGATTCTGGCCTTCAGGGGTCAATGACCCTCGCGGCGCTCACGGGTAGCCATCCTGCCGACCGCCAATAGGCTGAACACATGGACCGTGACACCCCGTCCCGCATGTCACCCGTTGACCGCGTGACCGATGTGATCGGGTCGGTGCGGGCGTACGCCGTCCAGGAGACGGTCGGCCCTGCCCGCGGTGCGGCCCGCTGGCTCGCATTCGGAACTCTCGCCGCTCTGTTCCTGGGCACCGGGGTGGTGTTCCTCGGCACCGCGGTGCTGCGCCTCTCCCAGGATCTCGGTGGGGGCGCCCTCGACGGCGCGTGGTCCTTCGTTCACTATCTCGTGTCGGCCCTGGTTCTCGGGATTGCTGTCACGGTTGCACTCTCGCGCACATCCAGGAAGACGCTCGCAAAGGATTGACATGACCGAAGAACGAATCACCCCGTCAGGATCCTGGCGGTGCGGATCCTGAGATCACTCGGGTCGCGGAGCCGGCTCGCGTCACGCCTGCTCGTCGCCCTCGGGGTGGTCCGCTGGCTGAGATCACGCGGGGTTCGGCGTGCCACCGTCGACCTCGGGCCCGGTGACACCCTCGTCATCGGCGTCGAACGGGGAAGGGAGCGGCGGTCATGAGCGGCGTCTTCCGCAGCGGCGAGAAGGCTCTGTTCATCGACTCGAAGAAGCGCCGCTATCTCGTCACGCTGAACGAGGAAGGGGAGTTCCACAGTCACGCCGGGTACGTGCCGCACACCCAGGTGATCGGCAGCAACCCCGGGGTCAGCGCGGAATCGACCAAAGGCGCGAAGTACGTCGTGGTGCGACCCACACTCGAGGACTTCGTGGTGGAGATGCCGCGTGGCGCCCAGGTGATCTACCCGAAGGACCTCGCGCCGATCTGCATGCTCGGCGACATCCACCCCGGAGTGCGCGTCTACGAGACCGGCATCGGTTCGGGCGCCCTCTCGATGACGATGCTGCGGTGGGGAGCCGAGATCACGGGTGTGGAGCTGCGCGAGGACTTCCTGAACAGGGCACGCGCCAACGTGACGTCGTTCCTCGGCGAGGAGGCGCTCAGTCGGTACCACCTGTCCCTCGGGGACAGCTACGCCGAGACCCCGGAAGGCGAGTTCGACCGCGTCGTGCTGGACCTACCGGAGCCGTGGCAGGTTGTCCCGCATGCCGAACGGATCCTCACGAAGGGCGGTCTCCTGGTGGCCTACACGCCTTCCATCACCCAGGCAGTGCAGACACGGGAGACACTTGGTAGGGGATGGGTGGACCAGCGGACACTCGAGGTTCTGCACCGGACGTGGCACATCGAGGGGATGTCGGTGCGGCCCGATCACCGGATGGTGGCGCACACCGCATTTCTCACGGTGGCGCGGTTCATCGGCTGATCAGGGCTCGATGAAGATGCACTCGCCGGGGCACTCCTCGGCGGACTCAACGACGGCATCGATGCGGCTGTCGGGGAAGTTCGCGAGACCCTCTGCGCCCTGCTTGTTGCCCTTCGCCTCTGCGTAGACGGTGGCTCCCTCTTTCACGTAGGCGAGACCGTCATCGAGAAGCGTGAAGACATCGGGTGCGATTTCTTCGCAGAGGCCGTCGCCCGTGCACAGGTCCTGGTCGATCCACACCTTCATCTGTTCGTTCCCTTCGAATCCGTGTCTTGTCCTTGAGGGGCTCCGGTCACACCGGCGCCGGCCCGTTCGGGCCTCCGAAGAGCGTACACGGCGGGAACCCGAGCTTCCCGTTCACGGACCGACCTTCCGAGGCAATAACCTGCCGACCGTGACCGACGACGAGCGCTCCGTCCTCGAGGCCGAGATCGAACAATTGCGCAAGAGAATCAGCGCCGTGCCCGACCGCTCCCGGGAGCTCGAGGCGGCACTCCTCCAGGTCAAGGGGCAGCTCGCCACTGCCAGCAACCAGAACGACAGGCTCGCGGATGCCCTCAGGGATGCCCGCAGCCAGTTGGAGAAGCTGCGCGGCGAGGTTGAGAAGTTGTCGGCTCCGCCCGCGGGGTACGGCGTGCTCGTCGACCTGAACGAAGACGGGACCGTGGACGTGATCGTGTCGGGGCGCAAGATGCGGGTGCACGTCTCGGAGGAGACAAACCCCGACGACCTGGTCCGGGGCCACGAGGTCCTCCTGAACGAGTCCATGAACGTCGTGATGGTCCGCGGTCCGGAGCGCGCGGGCGAGGTGGCCACGGTGGTCGAGGTACTCGAGGACGGGACGCGCGCGATGGTGAACACGCGGAACGACGACCGCCGGATCGCCACTCTCTCCGACACACTGAGGGGCACCGTCATCCGCAACGGGGATCTGTACATGTTCGACCCGAAGAGCAGCGTCCTCCTCGAGCGCCTCACGCAACCCGAGGTGGAGGACCTCCTCCTCGAGGAGGTGCCCGACGTCACCTACGAGGACATCGGGGGACTCGACGACCAGATCGAGCAGATTGCGGACGCCGTGGAGCTGCCGTTCCTGCACCCCGACCTCTTCGCCGACTACAGGCTCCCGGCCCCCAAGGGCATCCTGCTGTACGGACCTCCAGGGTGCGGCAAGACCATGATCGCAAAGGCTGTCGCCAACAGCCTCGCGAAGAAGGTGGCCCAGCGAACCGGTGCCGACAAGGCGCGCAGCTACTTCATCAACATCAAGGGCCCCGAGCTCCTCAACAAGTACGTCGGGGAGACCGAGAGACAGATCCGGCTGGTCTTCCAGAGAGCGAGGGAGAAGAGCGAGGAGGGCTGGCCCGTCATCGTCTTCTTCGACGAGATGGACTCGATGTTCCGTGCGCGCGGCACGGGCGTGTCGTCCGACATGGAGTCAACCATCGTGCCGCAGCTTCTCGCCGAGCTCGACGGGGTGGAGGGGCTCTCCAACGTGATGGTGATCGGAGCAACCAACCGTGAGGACCTCATCGACCCGGCCATTCTTCGTCCCGGGCGCCTGGACGTGAAGATCAAGGTCGACCGACCCAACGCGGCGGCCGCCCGTCAGATCCTGGCGCGCTACCTCGTGCCGGAGCTTCCGTTCAGGTTCGGGGACGGCGCCGCCGATCTGGACGAGCTCATCGACCGGACCGTGGAGGAGATGTACAGGGCCGACTCGACGACGGAGTTCCTCGAGGTGACCTACCAGGGCGGCGACCGCGAGACGCTCTACTTCAAGGACTTCGCGAGCGGTGCCATGCTCGACAACATCGTGCGGCGCGCCAAGAAGAACGCGATCAAGCGTCATCTCGCCGGCGAGGACGGCGGGATAACACTGGCTGACATCGTGGGTTCCATACGGCAGGAGTTCCACGAGAACGAGGACCTCCCGAACACCACGAACCCGGACGACTGGGCCCGCATCTCGGGCCGCAAGGGCGAACGGATCGTGTTCATCCGCACCCTCGTCCACCAGGACGCCGGCGCACCGGCAACTTCGGGCGGCAAGGCCATCGAACGAACCGTCTCCGGCCAGTACCTCTGACATGGCCATTCCGAAGGTCTGCGGGATCGAGACCGAGTACGGGATCGTCGCGCGCGGACTGGATGTCACGCCCACTGTCGCTTCGTCCCTGCTCGTGAACGCGTTCAGCGACGACGGACTCTCGCTGCGCGTGTGGGACTTCGTGGGCGAGACCCCGCACGTCGACGCGAGGGGGGAGTGGGACGCCCGCTCGGAGTACCCCCATGTCGAGTCGCTCATGGCGAACGCAGTTCTCACCAACGGTGCGAGGTACTACGTCGACCACGCGCACCCGGAGGTGTCGACACCTGAGTGCGCCTCACCGTCGGGGGCGCTGCTGTACGACAGGGCAGGCGAACTCATCATCGAGGAGAGCATGCGCCGCGCCGCCACGAGACTCCCGGAAGGCGCGGAGCTGGTGGCGTACAAGAACAACTCCGACGGCAAGGGCAACAGTTACGGGTGCCACGAGAACTACCTCGTCGCCCGCGACCTGCCGTTCGGACTCCTGAGCAGGCGCATCACTGCCCACTTCGTCACCCGGCAGGTGTTCTGCGGGGCCGGGAAAGTCGGGGTGGAGCAACCGCGCGACGGCGAACCCGGTGTCCCGTTCCAGCTCTCGCAGCGGGCCGATTTCTTCGAGGAGGAAGTCGGCCTCGAGACCACCATCCGTCGGCCCATCGTGAACACGCGCGACGAACCCCACGCCGACCCGCTGCGGTTCCGCAGGCTCCACGTGATCGCGGGGGACGCGAACATGAGCCAGACGGCAACGTGGCTGAAGCTGGGCACCACGGCAATGGTCCTGTCAATGATCGAGGACGGGGGATTCCCCGAGTCCCTCGTGATCTCCGACCCGGTGAGCGCGGTGCGCCAGATCAGCCATGACAGGACGCTGCGCAGGACCGTGCGCACGGCCGACGGACGTGACCTGACGGCCCTCGACATCCAGCACGAACTGTGCGACGCGGTCGACCGCTGGCTGGATGCCGCCCCGGACGACACTGTCGGTGGCGAGGGGAGGGCGATCCATGCAGAGTGGTCGCGGATCCTCGGCGGACTATCTGACGACCCGGTATCCGTGGCCCCATGGGTGGATTGGGTTGCCAAGCACCGGTTGGTGGAGGGTTATGCCGCGCGACACTCGCTTGCTGCGCACGACCCGCGGCTGCGTGCGATCGACCTGCAGTACCACGACATGCGGCCGGGCAGGTGCCTCGCCCGGCGGGCCGGCCTTGCGACACTGGTCGACGACCGTGATGCCATGCTGGCCGTCGAGCGACCACCAGAAGACACACGGGCCTACTTCCGGGGCGAGTGCGTGCGCCGGTTTCCCGACCGGATCGTGTCCGCAAACTGGGACGGCATCGTGTTCGAAACCCCCGACGGCCTCGTCAGGGTGCCGATGATGGACCCCCTGAAGGGGACGAGGGAGCTGACCGGCGATCTCCTCTCGTCGGTCAGTGACGTGGACCAGCTGCTTGACGCCCTGGGCGGGGGCTCCACGGAGAGGGTGGACAGCGACCCGGGTTGGTGAGCCATCTGTCGGTGGGCGTTCGGTCCACCGTTTGGGTACCGTGGGGTCATGCAGGAGCGCGCGAAGAAACACGCATCAGGCGGGCGCGAGGACGAGCAGGTCGACGCACCCGCTGCACCGTCCGGAACCAGCGACCGTATCAAGGCCGAGCTTGATGACATTCTCGACGAGATCGACGGTGTGCTGGAGGAGAACGCAGAGGAATTCGTGAAGAACTACGTCCAGAAGGGCGGGGAGTGACCATGCAGCTCCCTCGGTTCGCGCAGGGTTCGGACCCGGGCCCCAGTTTCGTCGACCTGTTGAAGCACAGCGGTCTGTCGCCGTTCAACGCGCCCGACTCCGAGGTCGAGGTGCCGCACGGGACGACATGCCTGGCGATGCGCTTCGACGGCGGCGTGCTCATCGCCGGCGACCGGAGGGCAACAGCCGGGAACCTCATCCGCAGCCGACACATGGACAAGGTCGTCCAGGCCGACCTCCACAGCGGTGTCGCATTCTCCGGAGCGGCCGGACCTTCCATGGAGATGATCAAGTTGTTCCAGCTGCAGCTGGAGCACTACGAGAAGATGGAGGGCAGGTCCCTCTCCCTCGAGGGCAAGGCAAACCAGCTGAGCGCGATGATCCGCGAGAACATGCCCGCCGCCATGCAGGGACTTGCCGTGCTTCCGCTCTTCGCGGGCTTCGAACCGGCTGACGGCTCAGGCCACATCTGGGACTTTGACGTAACGGGCGGACGCTACGAGGAACGCGAGTACGTCACCATCGGGAGCGGCGGCATGCACGCCGGCACCGTCCTGAAGGTCGGGTGGCGCAGCACCCTGGACCGCGGTACCGCCGTCACCCTTGCGTGCCGGGCCCTGTGGGAGGCGGCCGAGGCCGACTCGGCGACGGGCCGTCCCGACTTTCTCCGTGGTCTGTACCCGATCATGGCCACCATCACGGCCGACGGCTGGGCTGCCGTGCCGGATGCCGAGCTCGAGACCGTCTTCCGCGGCATCGAGGAGGAGGTGCGCACGCGATGAGCATGCCGTTCTACGTGCCGCCCGAGCAGTTGATGAAGGACCGCGCCGATTTCGCGCGCAAGGGCATCGCCCGTGGCCGGGCGCTTGTCGCGCTCGAGCACGACGGCGGCATCGTCATCGTGGCGGAGAATCCCTCCACGACGCTCCGCAAGATCAGCGAGATATACGACCGCATCGCCTTCGCGGCCGTGGGCAAGTACAACGAGTTCGACCAGCTCCGCATCGGAGGCGTCCGCGCCGCCGACATGCTCGGTTTCCGCTACTCGCGTCGCGATGTCGAGGCCCGCAGCCTGGCAAACCAGTACGCGCAGGCAATCGGCCATGAGTTCACCTCCGGGGTCAAACCGCTCGAGGTCGAGCTGCTCGTCGCCGAGGTCGGTGACGACCGCGAAGGGGACAGGCTGTTCCACATCTCCTTCGAGGGAACCGTGATCGACGAGGACGGGTTCTGCGTTCTCGGTGGTGATGCCGACCTCGTGTCGGCGCGGCTGCGCGAGAACGCACCCGCCGACGGATCCCTGTCCGCGGCCCTGAAGGCCGCGGTGGCGGCACTCGCCGGCCCCGACCGCACGCTCACGTCTGACGACCTCGAGGTTGCCTGCCTCGTCAGGGCCGACAGGAGACGTCGTTTCGAGCGGATCGAGGGCGCGGCCGTCGATCTCCTCCTCGCCTGACCGTGGACCCCCGCATCTACGGACTGGAGACTGAGTACGGCATCACCTGCACTCTCAAGGGTCAGCGCCGTCTCACCCCCGATGAGGTGGCGCGTTACCTTTTCCGCAGTGTCGTCCAGTGGGGCCGCAGCTCCAACGTGTTCCTCGAGAACGGCGGGCGCCTCTACCTCGATGTCGGGTCCCACCCCGAGTTCGCAACACCCGAGTGTGACAGCATCGTCGAGGCGTGCCGTTACGAGAAGGCGGGCGAACTGATCCTGAACGACCTGGTGAGGAACGCGGAGGGGCGGATGCGCGACGAGGGCATACGCGGGACCATCCACCTCTTCAAGAACAACACCGATTCCGCGGGCAACAGCTACGGCTGCCACGAGAATTTCCTCACACGCCGTGCCAACGAGCCCGTGGACTACGAGGCCCAGTTCATCCCGTTCCTTGTGTCGAGACAGTTGACGTCGGGGGCGGGGAAGATCGTCATGACGGGCCGCGGCCCGGTGTACTGCCTCTCCCAGCGTGCGGAGCACATCTGGGAGGGCGTCTCCTCGGCCACCACGCGGTCGAGACCCATCATCAACACCCGCGACGAGCCGCACGCTGATGCCGACACGTACCGCCGGCTCCACGTGATCGTGGGTGACTCGAACATGGCGGACGACTCCAACGTCCTGAAGGTCGGAACGGCGGCCATCGTCCTGCGGATGCTCGAGGACGCCAGCTTTGCCATGCGTGACATCACGCTGGAGAGCCCCATCAGGGCAATCCGCGAGATCAGCCTCGACACGACCGGCCGTCGACCCGTCCGGCTCGCGAGCGGCCGGGAGATGTCTGCACTCGACATTCAGTCGTTCTTCCTGGACCATGCGGAGGAGTTCGCCGCCACGAGGGGGCTCACCGAGGAAGAAACCCGCGTACTCGACCTGTGGCGGGTGACCCTCGCGCGCATCCAGAACGGGGGAGCAGGACTGGAGACCTCCCTCGACTGGGCGATCAAGCAACATGTCATCAATGCGTTCGCCGAACGCCATTCGCTGCCGCTCGATGCCCCCGAGGTGCTCGCACTCGACCTGCAGTACCACGACATCGATCCAGAGCGCGGTGTGCACAATCTCCTCCGGCAACGCGGCGCCGTGACCTCGACCATCGAGGTCGGAGACGTCGTCGGGGCCAAGGACCATGCGCCTGCGGGGACGAGGGCACATCTGCGCGGGGAGTTCCTCAGGAACGCCCGCGAAGCAGGGCGCGACGTCACTGTCGACTGGGTGCACCTCAAGATCAACGACCAGGCCCAGCGGACAGTGGCCTGCAAGGATCCGTTCCGGTCCGAGGATGACCGCGTGGACAAACTCATCGCCGCGTTGCGGGCGTGAGGCCCTCCCGACAAGTAGCGTTGAGCACTCATGAGTGATGTCAACGGCGAGCCCGAGGGGGACCAGCCCGGGGTGCCGGAGGATGTTCCCACCGGGGCCCGGGGATCCTTGTCCAAGGTCGTTCGGGACTGGCTCATCGTCATCGGGGTCGCCCTCGTGGCGGCACTGCTGGTCCGGACATACGTGCTCCAGCAGTTCTACATCAGCGGGCCCTCCATGGAGACCACGATGTACACGAACGATCGCGTGCTGGTGAACAAACTCAGCTACAGGTTCGGGAGCATCGACCGCGGCGACGTCGTCGTGTTCGACCGGGTCACCATGAACGGCAACACCGTCGCCCACGACGATCTCATCAAGCGGGTCATCGGGCTCGCCGGTGAGTCAGTGGAGATCAAGAACTGCGACGTCTACATCAACGGCGCCAGGATCGAGGAGCCCTATCTGCCCGACAGGGACGTGTCCAACAGCGACCCCACCGCGAGATGCCGCGTGACATCCATGCGGCGAGTCGTGGTGCCCGCAGGGCACGTGTTCGTGATGGGGGACAACAGGCCCGAGTCCTTTGACAGCCGCTCGTTCGGCTCCATCCCCGAGTCACTGGTGATCGGGCGCGCGTTCGCCGTGGTGTGGCCGCTGGGCAGCATCAAGGGCCTGTGACAGGGCGGCGGGGCTCACCGATCTCCCTGCCGTACGCCTCCACCATCATGTCGACACGGTCGCTGTAGACGGCGTCGAGGCCCATCCGCAGTGCGTTGGTCATCGGTTCCTCGTACTGAAGGTCCCACCCGAACGCGTTCAACCC
This sequence comes from Actinomycetota bacterium, assembly GCA_009920715.1. Classification (GTDB taxonomy): domain Bacteria; phylum Actinomycetota; class Acidimicrobiia; order Acidimicrobiales; family Ilumatobacteraceae; genus UBA2093. The sequence goes on from RFZO01000006.1 coordinate 19,527, forward strand.
GAACCGGTGGCACAGGACCGCCTGCCCGCCGGTCCACTCGCTGTGGTGGAGGTTGACGGTGCCCACCCCGGCGGCGGCCAGCCGGGCACAGTGAAGCTCCAGACTCTGCCCCAACCGGCTCGTCCGGGTTGAGTGCACCAGGTTCGCACCCGGCACCGACTCGGCACACAGGCCGAGCACATCCACTGAAGGACTGCACAGCCACAGGTGCTCCACGGGAAACCCCGCCGCGGTGACTGCCGCACCGAGTGGCGGGAGCGAGGCGGGGTCCTTGATGTCGAGGCTGAGGTGATAGTCGAGCCCGCATTCGTCGAAAAGATCACCCAGCGAGGGAACGTGCGGCGGGACCTCCGCGCGGGCCAGTGTCGACACGGGGACATTGCGCATGCGGCGCCGCACGACCCCGTCGTGGTCGAGCACGACTGTTCCGTCGCCTGTCACCCACACGTCCGATTCCAGCCCGTTCGCGCCGAGCCTGAGGGCAAGGGAGAACGCCGCAATCGTGTTCTCCGGGGCGTGCGCGCTTGCTCCCCGGTGGGCGAACGCGATCGGCACGGAGCGAAGGGAGGGGAGCCTCTGCTGCACGGGGTCATGCTATGTCGTGCCTCCTATGCTGAGACCGTGTTCAACCTGAGCGGCAGCGAGATCGTCTTCCTTCTCGTGGTCGGTCTCGTGGTTCTCGGTCCTGAGCGTCTCCCCGGCGTCCTGAGGACGGTCGGCAAGACCTACGGGGACCTGCGGAGGATGGCACGCGGGTTCGAACAGGAGATGAAGTCCGGATTCGAGCAACCAATCAAGGACCTCAGGGAGACGGCGGAGGGAATCAAGAAGACTGCCTTCGGCGAGATCGACCCCGAGCCGTCGCCCCCCATGCGTCCCGAACAGGCCGTGAGACCGCCCGACTCCCCGCAGGACGGACCGGATGCCTGACGCCAGCGGCGGGATGACCGTCATCGAGCACCTGCGCGAACTGCGGTCGCGCATCATCCGGTGCGTACTCGCTGTTGCCGCCGGGATGATCGGGCTTCTCACCTGGTACGACCCGATGAAGAATCTCCTCACGAGACCCTACGTGAACCTGTGCAACAGCCATCCCTCGTTCGGGTGCGACGGGAGCCTCTACTCGTTGGGCCCGCTCGACGGGTTCAGCGCACGGGTGCGGATCTCAACTTACGGCGGGATCGTGCTGGCGCTCCCTGTCATCCTGTGGCAGGTCTGGCGGTTCGTCGTTCCCGCACTCGAGAAGCGCGAGAAGCGGTATGCGGTCCCATTCATTCTCTCGTCGGTTCTGCTCTTCGCGGTCGGCTGCGTCCTCGCGTACTGGACCCTCGACCGCACCCTCGATTTCCTCATCTCGTGGTCCGGCGAGGACGTGAACCAGGCGTTCCAGGTCACCAAGTACATGAACCTCGTCGTCCTGATGATGCTGGCTTTCGGGGTCGGATTCCTCAGCCCGGTTCTCATCGTGTTCCTCCAGCTCGTCGGAGTGGTCAGCCCGGCAACGTTGCTGCGTCAGTGGCGTTACGCCGTGCTCTCCATCTTCGTGGTGTCTGCCGTGATCACACCCGACGGGAGCCCCGTGAGCCTCCTGGTCCTCGCACCGCCCCTCACCGTGTTGTACCTGCTGGCGGTGCTGACTGGTTGGCTGCTCACCAGAAAACGCGCGGCCGCGTGAACGCGGACAGGACAACCTTCGAGGCCGGCCTCCCGTACAGCCCCGACACGTTCCAGTCCGCGGCAATGGACGCTCTCGATGATGGTGCATCCGTCCTCGTGGCGGCACCGACCGGGTCGGGAAAGACCCTCGTCGCCGAGTACGCAGTGCACAGGTGCCTCGCACGCGGTCTCCGGGCCTTCTACACCGCGCCCGTGAAAGCCCTGAGCAACCAGAAGTACAGGGACCTCTGCTCCATCCACGGCGCCGACAGAGTGGGTCTGGTCACGGGCGACAACGCAGTGAACGCCGATGCCGACGTCGTCGTCATGACGACCGAGGTGCTCAGGAACATGATTTATGCGTCCTCCGACCGGCTCGACAGACTGGGTGCGGTGGTGCTGGACGAGGTTCACTTCCTCCAGGACGCGTACCGCGGTCCAGTCTGGGAGGAGGTAATCATCCAGCTCGACCCGACGGTGCAGCTGGTGTGCCTCTCCGCGACAGTCTCGAATGCCGACGAGGTCGGCGAGTGGCTCACGACGGTGCGCGGCGAGACCCGGGTGGTGACCGAGTCGCGCCGCCCTGTTGACCTGCTAACCCACCATGCGCTCTACGACTCGGCGAACGGTCGGGTCCAGATGCACGACACGATCGTGAACGGCGAGCCGAACCGCAACCTCGAGAGACTCCTCGCGGTGCCGCGCACGGCCGCCCCGCGGGGCGGCGGCAAGCGTCCGAGACGCAGGTTCGCCACGCCGAACCGACCCGAGACCGTCGAGCTTCTCGAGGAACACGACATGCTCCCCGCGATCGTCTTCATCTTCAGCAGGGCCCAATGTGAGGACGCCGTCAAGTCGTGCATGTCAGCGGGAATCGTGCTGACATCCCGCGAGGAGGAGGACGAGATCATCGACATCGTGGAGCGTCACGTCGACTCGCTGACCGCCGGTGACCGGCGAGCCCTCGGGTACGACGAGTTCCTCAACAGGGTCGGGAGCGGCATCGCCTGCCACCACGCGGGGATGATCCCGATGTTCAAGGAGGCGGTGGAGGAGTGCTTCGTGCGCGGGCTCGTGAAGGTCGTCTTCGCCACCGAGACCCTGGCCGTTGGGATCAACATGCCCGCCCGTGCTGTCGTGATCGAGAAGCTCACGAAGTACACCGGGGAACACCACGTCCTCCTGAGGGCCTCGGAGTACACGCAGCTCACGGGCCGGGCCGGACGGCGTGGGCTCGACCGCATCGGCCACGCGGTCACCCTGTGGAATCCCTTCGTCACCTTCGACCAGACCGTTGGGCTGGCCCTCAGCCGGTCGTTCACGCTGACCTCGGCCTTCCGGCCCACCTTCAACATGGCGGTGAACATGATCAGACGCCACTCCAGGGAGGCCGCCACCCACTTCCTGAACCTGTCGTTCGCCCAGTTCCAGTCCGACCGCGACGTCGTCACCTCGGAAGCCGTGCTGGAACGCAAGCGCAGGGAGCTCTCCCGCCTCGAGATGTCAGAACCGGAACTGACCGACTCCTTCCTGCGCGCGGAGGAGGACCATGTCGGTGACGTCGAGGCGGAGATCGCCCTGCGGTCGCTGCGGCCCGGGGATGTCGTGGTGTTCGACGCGTCCAACCTCAGGGGAAGGGGAGTCGTCATCAGCACGGCCGCGAGGCGCTCCGGCATGCGCCTCACCGTGCTCACCCCGTCCCGCAAGCAGGTTGACATCACCGCCCGCGACCTGCTGTCCGTGCCCGTTCGCGGTGCCAGGATCGACTTGCCCGTGCCGTTCGAACCCGCCACCGCCGAGTTCGTCCGCGAGGCTGTGGCGCGACTGGTCAAGGCAAGAATCGACGAGGGGGTCGTCACGCCCAGGATCGCCCGTTCGGGGCGCCAGCAGCGAGAGGTTGTTGACTCGTCCAGAAGCGTGCGGCGGCTGCGCAAGGAGATCGAGCAGATGGAGGAGCGGTCCCGCACCCGTGCGGGCTCGGTGAACCAGAGGTTCATGGATGTCGTGGACCTTCTCGCGGATCTCGGCTACGTGGACGGGTGGCAGCTCACGGACAAGGGTGCCGTGCTGGCGGGCATCTTCCACGAGAGCGACCTACTCGTGGTGGAGGTGATGACGGGCGGCATCCTCGACAAACTTTCACCTGCAGACCTCGTCGCCTGCGTCTCGTGCCTCGTGTTCGAACCGCGCGGCTCCGACAGCGGACACGTGAGATGGCCGAATGACACGGTCAGGAACCGTTTCAAGCGGATGGAGAAGACCAGCATGCGTCTCAACGAGATGCAACGGGCGAGGGGAATGCAGCTTCACCGCAGCCCCAATGCCGGTCTCGCCATGGACGCGATGCGGTGGTCGCAGGGCTGCCCCCTCTCCGAGGTTCTCGACCCGGACCTGACGCCCGGTGATTTCGTGAGGTCCATGCGCCAGATCATCGACCTGCTGCGCCAGATCGAGATCGTCGCGCCGACTGAGTCCCTGCGGGAGGCAGCGCGCTCGGCGGCGCACGGGATCAACCGCGGGGTCGTGGCGGCCGCGGCGGGGGAGTCAGCGCCGTGACCATCGAGAAGGGGCGCCCGTGGGGCGAGGAGACCCGTGTCCCCGAGGGTGTGACTGCGTGCGGGTCAGATGCGGACGTCGCGCGGGTCCTCGCGGCGGGCGGACTGCCCCTCGTCACCGGCGGGAATCTCCATGAGTCACTCGGCAGCCCCCCGATGAGGACGACCGGTCAGGCGTGCATGCGGTTCCCCGTCGACACGCTCGAAGTCACCTTGAAGAAGGGTTCCGCCGAGAGGATTCTTCTCGCTGTCTCGGATGTCGTGGTCGGCAGCTGGTGGCACGGGAACTTCCTTCTCGCGAGCGCCAACGGCCGCTGGGAGGGTCTTGACACGGCTCCGCGGGCCCACCCGAACGACGGCATGCTGCACGTGCTCGAGATCCCCGCGGACGTGGACCTCCGCCAGAGAATCTCGGCACGTCGCAGGGCGGCTCTCGGGACGCACGTGCCCCACCCCCGCATCGCCGTGCGCTCGATGCAGACCCTCACCGTAACTCGCTCCGGGAGGTCCGTCCTGCGTGTCGACGGCGAGAGGATGCCTGCCTGGGACACGGTCACCGTGCGTGTGGTCGCGGACGGGGGAGAAGTGCTGTCGTGATGCGCGTAGCGTTGCGGGGAACGAACCGGAGGAAGCCGTGACACGACTCGACAGTGCCGACGTGCAGGACATCAAGAGGGCAGTGCGCGAGCACATCACGGGCATCGCGCCGGTCCTGGTGGAGACGAGCCGGGAGATACACGCACATCCCGAACTGAACTTCGAGGAGCGATTCGCGTGTGACCTGCTCGTGCGCACCTCCGCCAGGCTGGGTCTCGAGGTGGAACCCGGTGCGCACGAGTCCGTCACGGGATTCGCGGGCGATGCAGGTTCCGGGCCCACTGTGTGCGTCATGTCCGAGTACGACGCGCTCCCCGGCATCGGGCACGGTTGCGGCCACAACGTCATCGCGGCGGCCGGCCTCGGCGCCGCTGTCGCCCTTGCCGCAGTGGCCGACGCGTGCGGCGGTCGCGTGCGGTATCTCGGGACCCCGGCGGAGGAGGGAGGCGGCGGGAAGATCGTCATGGCGAGGAACGGCGCGCTCGAAGGGGTCGACGTGGCCATGATGGTGCACTCCGCCGACGCGGACCTGACCACGATCGATGCGATTGCACTCCAGCAACTCGAGGTCAGGTACCACGGCCGGGAGTCCCATGCCGCCGCGGCACCGCACATGGGGCGCAACGCACTCGACGCGGCAGTCCTCGGGTACATGGGCGTGGCGGCCCTTAGACAGCACATCCGGCCGACCGAGCGCGTGCACGGCATCTTCACGGCGGCCGGGGAGAAGCCGAACATCGTCCCGAGGGAGTCAGCGATGGAGTGGTACGTGCGGTCCGACGACGTGACCTCCCTCGCCGAACTCAAGGACAGGGTCCTCGCCGCCCTCGGCGCCGGCGCCCACGCGTGCGGCTGCACGATGGACCACGCTTGGGTCGGCCCCATGTACGCGGACATGGTCACGAACTCCCATCTCAGTGCCGCGTACGCCGCCAACGCGGCCTCTGCCGGCCGTCTCGTGCTCGACCCGCGAACCAGCGGGCGCCGCGTCGTGGGCAGCACCGACATGGGCAACATCAGCCATCTCGTGCCGTCCATCCACCCGATGATCGCCTGCGCCCCTCCCGGGACGGCGATCCACACATCGGAGTTCACGCGCCACGCCGCATCCGCGGCGGCCGATGCGGCAGTTGTCGACGGAGCCCTCGCCATGGCACTCACAGCCGTGGATTTCTGGCTGTCGGAGGACCTCCGGGAGGACGTGAGACGGGAGTTCGAGTCGGCCAGGCCGGACACGGACGTGCTGTAGACAGCATCCCGACCGCCCGCAGCGCGGACTCCTAGCATTGGCCCCCGTGACGGTGTACGTGCCCGAGGAGTTCAGTCCCGCAGAGTCAGAGATCCTCCGGCGGTACTTCACCAACCTTGACATGCCCGTGTTCGCCCTCGTGAACCTGCCCGAGGTCGTGAAGGGAGCCCTCTTCGCCCGCTACAGCCGATCGGCCAAGAGCCTGCGGCGTCTCTTCCTGGACGAGTTTCTCGGTGATCTCGAGGTCAGCGGGGACGAGGCAATCGACGCCACCATCGGGCTCGACCGCGCAGAGTCGCTGTACGAGAAGGTCTTCTTCGAGTACGGGGATGACTCCGTCGCCCAGCTGGGCGGCGTTCATCTCGCCTGCGAGCAGTCATCCAACATCCTCACCAAGATCCTCGAGTGGGGCCGCCTCATGAGCTACCTCGAGCAGAGCACGCGCTACATCGCCTACGACGAGCGCCTGGGGGGTCGCTACAGGTACTACCGGGACCCGGACATCGTCGCGGGGCGCCACGGGACCCGCTACGTCGGCGACATGGACCGCATGTTCGAGACGTACAGCACCATGGCCGAGGCCGTCACCGAGCACGTGCGGCGCACGGTGCCGAAGGACAAGGGCGACAGCGACTTCGTGTGGCGCCAGGCCACGCGCGCCAAGGCCCTCGACGCCGTGCGCGGGGCCCTGCCCGCGGCCTCCCTGTCGAATGTCGGGATCTACGGCAGCGGGCAGGCGTTCGAGAATCTCCTACTCCGCATGAGGGCGCACCCGTTGCCGGAGGCTCGTCACTACTCGGACATGATGCTCTCGGAACTGCGCAAGGTGATACCGAGCTTCCTGCGCAGGGTCGACCTGGAGGACAGGGGAGTCGCCTGGTCGACGTACATGGAGACCACCGCGGCAGCCACCGAGGAACTCGCGTCGAAGTTCTTCGGCGACGCCATTGCCACCGAGGTGGAGGAAGTCTCGCTCGTCGACTTCGACCCGGACGGCGAGAACAAGATCGTCGCGGCCGCGCTGTACCCGCGCACCCACCTGCCCGAGTCCCAGGTGCTTGCCGCGGTCGAACGGATGTCTGTTGCGGAGAAGACAGAGATCCTCGAGTCCTACGTGGGGGACCGGGCGAACCGTCGCCACAGACCGGGGCGCGCGTTCGAGCGCACCGACTACCGGTTCGACATTCTCAGTGACTACGGGGCGTTCCGTGACCTGCAGCGGCACCGGATCCTCACAATCGAGTGGCAGGCACTGACGCCCTACCACGGCTATGCCAGACCGGAATTGGTGGTGGACGCGGGCATGGGCGATGAGTTCGACGGGGTGATGGACCGCAGCCATTCCCTGTTCGAGACCCTGTCGCACGATTACCCGAACCAGGCCGGGTACGCGGTGTCCATGGCCTACCGCCTGCGCTACGTGATGCAGTTCAACGCGAGGGAAGCGATGCACATGCTGGAACTGCGGTCGAGCCCCCAGGGTCACCCCGCGTACCGCAGGGTCGCACTGGAGATGCACCGTCAGATCGCAGAAAAGGCCGGGCACAGGGCGGTCGCGGCCGCCATGAACCACATGACCACCGAGGCACCGGAACTGGAGCGGCTCGCATCCGAGCGCCAGGCCGAGAAACGCCGCGGCGGTGCGCCGGGGTGACGGGGGTCACCCGTGTGCCGGCGGGGCAGCCGCATTCGTGTCCCCGGACCTGATTGTGCGTAGTATCCGCCCGCGAGCAATCGCGAGGAGGACAAGTGGGCAAGGACGACATCGAGCCTGAGGACATCGACGAGGAACTCGAGATCGAGGATGAAGCCATCGATCTGGAGGAGGATTTCGAGGAAGACGGCCTCGATATCGACGATGACACCGTGGTCGATGACGACGAGGAGTCCGATGTCGGTGCCACCGTGGTGCGCAAGGCCGGCGAAGACGACGACGAGGACGAGGACATGCTCGCCCCGGATGACGTCGAGGCCGACCTCGACACCATCCTGAAGGACAGGCTCGCCAGCGAGAACGCAGCCGCCGAAGACGACGACGAGGTCGAGCCCGAGGACAAGTCCGGTGGCGACGATGCACTCCAGCCGAAGCGGCCCGACGAAGTCCTGTGCTCGAGCTGCTTCCTGCTCGTCAGGAAGGGAGCCCCGACGTGCCCCGTCGGGGACGACTCGTGCCCGGTCTTCGCCAGATAGTCGAAGTGATCTCCACCCCGGTTAGGGCGCTCGGGGATGCCGTGGTGCGGCGCGCGGATGACATCCGCCGCCAGGCTCCAGGTGCGCGGATGATCGGGGAGTTCGCGGTGCGCACCGGGCTCCGCGAGGTCGGCAAGCGGTTCAGAGGTCAGCCTTCCACGCCACACACCGGGGACGGGGACCCGCAGCCGTGATCACAGTCCGGCAGGCAGTTGCGTCCGACGCCGGCGCTGTCGAGCGGCACCTGAACGCGGCATTGTCAGAAGCATCGACCTACCGCGGCCGGCACGAGCAGCGTGCGGGCGCGGAGACCGTGCTCGTGGCGGAGATCGAGGGTTGCGTGGTCGGATCCATTGCCTACACAACCGAGGACGAGTCGTGGCACGTGGTGAGGTGCCATGTCGAGAAGGAGTTCCGCGGCGTCGGGGTGGGTGACCACCTCATGGATGCGTTCCTCGGGGCCGCCCGGGCGGCGGGCGTGTCCCGCGTCGGGGGAGAGGCCCTGCCGGGCGACAGGGCCACGAAGAACCTCTTCGAACGCAACGGCCTGGTCGCGCGCCTCATCCTCGTGGAACGCAACCTCGACTGAACGGCTGCCGAACGGTCGTCAGCGACCCTTCCAGTTCGGGGCGCGCTTCTCGATGAACGCCGTGAGGCCTTCCTTTGTGTCCTCGGAGGACATCACGGCCGCCATCTCGGAATTGCTCATCTTGATGAGATCCTCCTCGGTGCGGTCGGCCGACGCGAGGACGACCCTCCGGCTCGCCTGCACAGCAAGCGGCGCGGCGGCGGCGATCTTCTCCGCATAGGAGATGGCCTCTTCGAGCACGCGTTCCGCCGGAACAATGCGGTTGACCAGTCCGAGTTCGTAGGCGCGCTGCACGGTGAGCGGTTCGCCCGTGAGGATGACCTCCAGAGCAGGGGCCTTCCCGATTGCCCGCGGCAGCCGGAAGAGACCGCCGGCGGCGGCGATGAGGTTGCGCTTCACCTCGGCGAGCCCGAACGACGAACGGTCCGAGGCGACGACGAGATCCGAGGCAAGGACGATCTCGCATCCTCCCGCGGTGGCGAGCCCGTCGACGGCCGCGATGATCGGCTTCTTCCTGTCGCGGTACACGTAGCCGGCGAACCCGCCCCGCTTCGTCCCGAGACCTCCGCCTGTGCCCGAGTTGATGGCCTTCAGGTCGGCGCCGGCACAGAAGACGGGCGACTTGTGACCGGTGGTGTTCGCGGTCAACACCCCGACCCAGACGCCGTCCTCCTCCTCGAGCCTGTCGATTGCCGCCTCCATGTCAGCGGCGAGGTCGCCGTTGACTGCGTTCCGCGCCTCAGGCCGGTTCAGAGTGATGACAGCCACGGAGCCGCGGCGTTCGTAAGTGACGAAATCTCCCATGGCCCCAC
>RFZO01000051.1 GCA_009920715.1 Actinomycetota bacterium
CCACGGTGCCGACCGCTCCCGTCCTCTCGCGCGGCGGCGAACCGATCCAGCCGGTGGTCGACGCCCTCTACGTCTCTCGCGTGCCGTCGAACCTGCAACCGTCGCTGTCCGGTGCGCTCGGTGACATGCCGACGATCTACAACGACGACTGCCACGCGGGATTCGGGGTGACCGAGCCGAAGGACTGCGTGTTCGGCGACCCGTCGTCCACCACGGTCGTCGGCCTGTACGGGGACTCGCACGCGGCGGAATGGTTCCCCGCGTTCGAGAAGGTGGCCATCAAGAACAAGTGGAGGCTCGTCACCTACACGAAGCGGGGCTGCCCGCCCGTGGACATCGAGGTGTACAGCAAGGTGCTCGGCAAGGTGTACACGGAGTGCGGACCGTGGCGGAGGAACGTGATCGAGAAGATGAAGGCCGACGGCACGAGGGTGGTCTTCGTCGCCGCGTTCGAGCGGCTGCTCGACGCGACCACGCGCGTACCCATCTGGCAGAAACCGTGGCGTGACGGCCTGCGTTCCACGTTCGGGACCCTGCGCGACGCCGGCATCACGCCGGTGCTCGTGGAGGACACCCCGTACCCCGACCAGGACGTCCCTACCTGCCTCAGCCGCAACCGCACCACCGTCACCGGCTGCAACATCCCGGTGGGGAAGGGATTCCGGCCCGACCTGGCCGAGATGAGGGATGACTTCGAGCGCGAGGGAGTCCCCGTGCTGCGCACCCGCCGGTGGTTCTGCACCGCCACGCTCTGCCCGGTGATCGTGGGGAACCTGCTGGTGTACCGCGACGACAACCACATGACGGTCAGCTATGCCAAATGGGTGGCACCGCTGCTGGATGCCGAGATCGTGCCCTTCGTGGATTGGTACTCACGTACCCGCTGACCTGTGTGACACTTCCCCCATGGAACAGCAACGCACCCAACGCCGCATCCTCGACGGACTGGTGTCCGCCGGGCGCCTGACCCCCGAGGAGGGCGCGGAGATCGCCCATGCACCGGAGTGGTCGCTGACGGTGAGGGAGCTCGTGTCGTACCTCGCGTCGCTCATCATGTTCGTCGGCGTGATGAGGCTGGTGGTCGTGGCGTTCGAGGACGCGTCGCAGCGATCCATCGGCACCGCGCTCGTGCTCGCCGGTGCGGCGCTCGCCGCGACGGCCTGGAAGGTGCCCCGCAGGACCGATGCACGGGAACGTCTTGCCGAGGTGCTCGAGGGGGCATCGCTCGTCTCGCTGTCCGCAGGCCTGGGGGTGTTCCTTGATCTCACCGATCTCGCCCCCGAGACGATCGTGATGATCATCTCCCTGCCGGTGACGGCGTTCGGCTACGTGCGGTCGCTGTCCTCGGCGTTCGTCGGTTCGCTCGCTCTGTCGGCGGGCATACCGATGCTCGTCTTCTCCACGGGCGAGATGCTCGGTGCGAGCGACGACGGCAACGTCGCGTTGCTCGGTTCGTGCGCGCTGGCGGGCGGCGCGGTGCTGTGGCTGCTGGGGCAGCGGCACCTCGGCGCCGCATTCGTGCAGCGCGTGGCCGGCTGCTGGCTCATCCTGCAGGGGTCGTTCATGATGATGGCCGAGTGGCGCGGGCCGGGGCGCCTGGTGCCCGTCGCCGCCGGGTTGGTCCTCTTCTGGCTGGGCTCGCAGCGTCTCCAGTTCGAGTCCCTCGGCGCAGGAGCGCTCGGGGTGACGGTCGGCGTCTCTGTGGCGATCAGCGACTGGCTGCCCAGCGAGTTCACGCGCGGCCTGACCACGATCGCGGTCGGTGCGGTGATGTTCCTCGCGGTCGGTGCGCAGATGCGCCGCAAGCGCGAGGTCAGTCGACCAGGGCCTGGTGCACCAGCTGCTTGAACTGCGGCCTGATCGGGTGGGCCGATGACGGCATCAACTGCGTCATGAAGAGGTACACCAGGTCCTCCACGGGGTCGACCGTGAAGATGGTGCTGAACGCGCCGCCCCACCCGTAGTCGCCGACGCTGCCCGGCACCTTCGCCTTCACCGGGTCGAGCGTGACGCTCATGGTGAGGCCGAACCCGACGCCGTCGAACGCGGTCTCGGCGAACAGCGGACGGCCGAACTCGCTGAGGTCGGCGCCGTCGGGCAGGTGGTTGGATGCCATGTACGCGACGGTGCGCGGCGAGAGGATGCGCACCCCGTTCAGCTCGCCGCCGTTGCGCAGCATCATCGCGAACTTCATGTAGTCGGACATGGTGGAGGACAGCCCGCCCCCGCCCATCTCGGCGAGCGGCTTGCGCGTGGCGCCGCCGGCCATGGCGTCCAGCCGCATCGCCTTGCGGTCCGCGGGGTTCATCACGTACAGCGACGCGAGACGGTCGACCTTGTCCTCGGGCACCCAGAACGCGGTGTCCGTCATGCCGAGCGGGTCGAAGATGCGCTTCTTCATGAACTCACCGAGCGACATCCCGGAGAGCACCTCGACCACCCGGCCGAGGACGTCGATCGACATCGAGTAGTTCCACTCCGTGCCGGGCTGGAACAGAAGCGGCAGGGCCGCGAGCATGTCGCAGATGCCGGCCAGGTCCTTGTCGGGCGGCGTGCCCCACTCGAAGCCGGCGTTGCGGTACATCTGGTCGACGGAGTGGCTGTACATGAAGCCGTAGGTGAGACCGGCAGTGTGGGTGAACAGGTGCCACATCTCCATGGGCTCGGTGACCGGGTCGAGGCGCGGGTTGGTGGTGCTGCCGGAGCGGAACACCTTCTGGTCGGCGAACGACGGGATGTACCACTTCACGTGGTCGCGCAGCTCGAAGAGGCCCTCCTCCCACAGGATCATCGCGGCGACCCCGCAGATGGGCTTCGTCATGGAGGCAATGCGGAAAATGGCATCACCCTCGAGCGGGCGCTTCGCCTCGATGTCGGCGAACCCGTAGTTCGCGACGTGCGCGACCTCCCCGTCGCGGGCCACCGCGAGGGACCACCCCGGCAGGCGACCGTCGTCCACGTACTTCTTGAAGTGGGCGTCGAGGCGGGCGAGCCTGGCGGGGTCGAACCCCAGGTCGGAGGCGTCTGCTGTCACTGCGATTTCTGGCATGACCGCAGATTACGGACGACGGTTGTGCCTGCCGTCACCCGAGATAATGTGAGACACCACGGAGTTCCCTGTCTCACGGGAGCGATGTGCACACAGCGTTCCCGTCCCGCGGGAACCCGACAGACGAGGACACCATGACGAGCAAGATCGACTGGTCGACCGAATACGACATCTTCGACCCGCAGTACATCGCCGACCCGTTCAGCATCTGGGACCAGCTCCGTGGCACCTGCCCCGTCGCGCACACCGACAAGTACAAGGGGTCGTGGCTGCCCACCACGTACGAGACCGTCACCGAGATGGCGCGCGACATCGAGCACTTCTCCTCCCGCAACGTCAGCGTCGTCCCGCCGCTCATGGAGGGCGGCGGCGCGGCCATGTTCCTGCCCGCGCCGATCGGTGTCGACCCGCCGGTGCACACCTACACGCGGCGGGCGCTGCTGCCGTCGTTCTCGCCGCGCGCGGTCGACGAGCTCGAGGTGTTCACGCGCGCCTGGTGCCGCGAGCTGATGGACCGCATCGCCGGGCGCGACACGGCCGACATCGCGGTGGAGTACTCCCAGCAGATCCCCGCACAGGTCATCGCCACCATGCTGGGCGTGCCCACCAACATGAAGGACCGCTTCACCGGCTGGGTGCGTGCCATCCTCGAGAACGCCGCCGCCGACCCGGAGGGCCGCAAGAACGCGGTCATCGAGCTCATCCAGTTCTTCGGCGAGCAGGTGGCGGACCGCCGCACCAACGGCCTCGGCGACGACATGATCAGCGACCTGCTGCGCCAGGAGCACGAGGGCGAGCCCTACCCCGAGAACCTCATCCTCGGCATGTGCGGCCTGCTGCTCATCGCGGGTGTCGACACCACGTGGAGCGGCATCGGTTCGGCGCTGTGGCACCTGGCCACGCACAAGGAGGACCGCCAGCGTCTCCTCGACGAGCCCGAGTTGCTCCCCACCGCGGTCGAGGAGTTCCTCCGCTTCTACTCACCCGTCACCATGGCGCGCATCGTCACGAAGGACCACGAGTACCGCGGGTGCCCGATGCACGAGGGCGACCGGGTGCTCATGGCGTTCCCCGCGGCGAACCGTGACCCCGAGGCGTTCGAGGACGCCGACAAGTTCATCATCGACCGGGAGAACAACCGCCACGTCGCCTTCGGTGCGGGCATCCACCGCTGCGCCGGGTCGAACCTGGCGCGCATGGAGATGCGCGTCGCCATCGAGGAGTTCCTCGCGCGGGTGCCGGAGTTCGAGATCGACGACACGAAGGAAGTCACGTGGGCCGGCGGGCAGGTGCGCGGACCGCGCAACATCCCGGTGCGCATCCTCCGCTCCAACCCCAAGTGACCCGCCTGCCGGCGGCGGGCGTCAGCCCTCTGCCGGTGCGGTGAAACTGCGCCACGCCGCCATCGCACGGGGCCCGTACACGGTGCCGGGTCCGCCGCTCATGGAGATGGCGATCCCGATCGCCTCGGCGACCTCCTTCTCGGTCGCCTTCTCGCGCGCCGCCGCCTTCGCGTGCGCAGCGATGCACCCGTCGCACCGCACGGCGACGGCGATCGCGAGGGCGATCAGCTCCTTCGTCTTGCGGTCGACCTCGCCGTCGGCGAACGCGGCCGCGTGCATGCGGCCGAAGCCCTCGTAGACGCCCGGTATCAGGTCGCGCAGGTCCCGCGTGTGCGGCGCGAGACCCGCGAGCAGGTCGCGCCCGTGCTCGTGGGTGTGCTCGTGACCGGACATCGACCCTGACCTACCGGACCGCGTCGAGCGCGTTGTTGTCGAGCACGCAGGTGATCGCGCGCTGCAGCATGTCGCGCAGCAGGCTCTGGCCGCGCTCGTTCATGTTGGGGTACTGCGGCCAGTTCACGACCGAGTACGTGAGGCAGAAGACGATGCAGATCTGGTACTGCCGCCATGCCTCGTCACGGTCCATCGTGATCCCGTGGTGTGCCAGGCGGTCCAGGTAGTGGTCCACCAGCTCTCGGTCGCGGCCCGCGCGCACGGAGGCGTCGATGGACTGGCTGATGTAGTAGCCCACGTCGTACATGCCGCCGCCCACCCCGACGATCTGGAAGTCGAGCACCACCGGGTCGTTCCCGTCGAACATGATGTTGTCGGCGCGGTAGTCGCCGTGGCACAGGGTGCGGGGCAGCGAGAGGTTGTCGAGCATCCACTGCACCTTCGGCCCCCACAGGTCGCCCACCGGCCTGATCGCCTCGGGGACGATCTCGGGCGCCTGCTCCAGCAGCGACGGCCATCCCTGGCTCCACAGCATCGGCAGCACCATGTGGTACGTGGGGTTGGAGAGCGGCTGGAACACGTCGGTCATGCCGTCGAGCCCGGCGTTGTCCCACCACGCGGCGTGGAAGTCGGCGAGCTTCGACAGGATCGTCTTCGAGTCCTCGATGCTCACGCCCTCCAGTTGGTTGAGGTTGCGCAGGCCGCTGATGTCCTGCAGGGCGACGGTGAAGTCGGTGTTGTCCGATGCGATTCCCTGCGCGTAGCAATCCGCGGTGCCGAACGCGGCGCCGGCAGCGTGGTCCCGGTAGAAGATGCACTCACGGATGTAGAAAGCCAGCGCGTCCGCGGTGAATCGCTGGCCGGGGTCGTCGGTGGGGTACTTGATCACGAAGCTCGCCGGCGCCGAGGTGGCGCCCGAGTACGAGGGACGGATGCGCTGGAGGATGCTGAGGATGCCCACGCCCTCGCCGACGCGCTCGAGCGACACCCCGGTGACCTTCACGTTCTCCTCGAGGTGCCCGCTGCCGCGCAGCACCCCCTCCACCCACGCGGGCGTGATGTCCGCATCGGAACGGATGAGGCCGAGACCTGACTTGACGAGATCGACGATGGCCATGTGTTCCCCCTGTCGAGAAGCGGTTGCCCCCGCAACCGTGGACAGGAACACTAACCGCGGCGGCCGCCGCGTGAGAAGGGCCGTAGTCTCGGTGCATGGCTGATGTTCGGGTGGGCGTGATCGGCACCGGGATGATGGGGTGCGAGCACATCCGCAACCTTCTCGCCGTCGATGCCGCGGTCATCACCGCCGTCAGCGACCCGAACGAGGAGCCGAGGGGCTGGGCCCGCGCCGCGCTCGGGGACTCAGCCGGCGGTGCGGCCGAGTTCGCCGACCACCGTGATCTCCTCTCCTCCGGACTGGTGGACGCGGTCGTGGTGGCCTCGCCGAACCACACCCACCGCGCCGTGCTCGACGACATCCTCGCCACCGACATCCCCGTGCTCGTCGAGAAGCCCATGTGCACCACTGTCGAGGACTGCATCGCCGTGGTCGAGGCGCAGTCGCGGCGGGACGCCATCACATGGGTGGGCCTCGAGTACCGCTACATGGCTCCGATCTCTGCGCTGCTCACGGAGCTCCGCGGCGGGGCGGTCGGTGACCTGAGGATGTTCTCCGTGCGCGAGCACAGGTTCCCCTTCTTGGTGAAGGTCGGCAACTGGAACCGCTTCAGCCGCAACACGGGCGGCACCCTCGTGGAGAAGTGCTGCCACTTCTTCGACCTCATGAACCTCGCGGTCGGCTCGCGCCCCGTTCGGGTGATGGCGAGCGGCGGACAGGACGTGAACCACCTCGACGAGTGGTACGACGGCGAGCGCAGCGACATCCTGGACAACGCGTTCGTCATCGTGGACTACGCGAACGGCGTGCGCGCGATGCTCGACCTCAGCATGTTCGCCGAGGGAAGCCGTCACGAGCAGGAGATCGTTGCCGTCGGCAGCACGGGGAAGATCGAGGCGGAGATACCGGGTGACGGGCGCATCCACGTGGGGGAGAGGGCAACGAGGTCCGTGCGGGAGGTTCCTGTCGGCATCGATCCCTCCGTGGGTCACGTCGGGTTCCACTTCGGGGCGAGCTACGTGGAGTGCGAGAGGTTCGTCGACGCGGTGGTTCGGGGGATGCCTCCCGAGGTGACCGTGCGCGACGGGTTGTGGAGCGTGGTGATCGGTGCCGCCGCGCACCGTTCCATCGAGGAGCGCCGCATCGTGTCGATCGACGAGTGGGACCTCTGATCAGCGCGCGCCGCGCCGGCACCGCTCGCTGCACCAGCGCACGTTCTCCCAGTCGCGCGCCCACTTCCTGCGCCACTCGAACGGCCTGCCGCAACCCTCGCAGATCCTCGGCGGGTGACCGTTCTTGGTGCGGGCGTCGCGTGCCACGCACCCAAGGGTACGGTGACCGGTCATGAACACCGTTGTCGTCGCGAACGTGGCGTCCGCATGGATGATGACCGGCATCATCTGGTTCGTCCAGGTGGTGCACTACCCGCTGCTCTCCGTCGTGCCCGTCGAGTCGGCCCGCGGGGTCGCCGTGGACCACCAGCGCCGGACGGCCCGTGTGGTGGGCTTTCCCATGGCGGTGGAGGGCGTGACCACCCTGTGGCTCATGCTCGATGCCCCGGACGGGGTCCCGTGGTTGCTCACGTGGGCGGGCGGGGCCTGCGTGGCCGTCGCCCTGCTCTCCACCGTGCTCCTCTCGGTCCCGCGCCACACGCGGATGGCGGAGAACCCCGACACGTCGGTGGGGCGGGAACTGGTGCTCACCAACTGGCCGCGCACGGTGGCGTGGACGGCGCACGGAATCGTCTCCGCCGCGATCGTGTTGCAGATGACGTGAGCAACATCGTCAGCGACATCCTCGACACCACGGTCGTCGGCGGTTTCTCGCGCATCGGGTACGAGTGGCGCAGCAGGTCACGCGGGTTCGAACCGCCGGAAGCGCTCGACCTGCGCGGCAGGCGCATCGTTGTCACGGGACCCACCTCGGGTCTCGGTCTCGCGACCGTGCGCATGCTCGCACCCACGGGTGCTGACCTGGTGCTCGTCGGCCGCGACGCCGCCCGCACGACCGCTGCTGCCGTGGAGATCGCCGGGTCGGCGACCGGCCGGGTGGACACGGTCACCGCCGACATGTCCGACCTCAACGCCGTGGCCTCCGCGTGCGCGGGCATGGGCCCGGTCGACGTCATTGTGCACAACGCGGGTGCGTTGCTGGACTCAAGGCAGCTCTCGCGGCAGGGCATCGAGATGACGGTCGCCGCCCATGTGGTGGGGCCGCACCTGATGACACGGCTGCTTCTCCCCACGCTCGCGCGGTCGGGCGGACGCGTGGTCACGGTGGCATCGGGCGGCATGTACGCCGCCGACCTGCCCCGCGTGGCGGGTGACCGCACGCTCGAGATGAACGAGGTGCACTGGAACGGCACCCGCCAGTACGCCATCGCGAAGCGGGCCCAGGTCACCCTCAACGAGATGTGGGCGGCGGGGGAGCCTGCCGTTCACTTCGCCGCGATGCACCCCGGTTGGGCGGACACACCGGGAGTGAAGTCGTCGCTGCCGCTCTTCCGCGTCGTGACGCGACCGATCCTGCGCACCGCGCGCCAGGGTGCCGACACCATTGCGTGGCTCGCCGGGGTGGAGGGAATCCCCGCACCGTCGGGCTCGTTCTGGTGCGACCGCGAGACCCGGCCGATCCACAAGTCACCGTCCACGCGGGCGAGCGACACGCCCGACCGCAGGGATGGCCTGTGGCAGTGGGTGCAGTCGGTGACCGACCCGTTCGTCAACTGAGCCGCGTCAGACGCAGCGGTTGACGGTGTGCGAGATGCCCGTCAGCCACGACTCGAGCACGTCGCCCGGCTTCATGAACACGGGGGGCTTGCGTGCGGCGCCGACTCCGCCGGGGGTTCCCGTGAAGATCACGTCGCCGGGGAGCAACTGCACGATCCCGGAGAGGTACGAGATGATCTGGGGGACGCTGAAGATGAGGTCGTCGGTGAACTCGCGCTGCACCTCGGTGCCGTTCAGCGTGCACACCACCTCGAGGCGGTCCCTGTTCTCCAGCCCCTTCGCGTCGACCAGCCACGGCCCGAACGGCGAGTAGTTCTTGCGGCTCTTGCCGAGGTTGAACTGCGGCGGCATCGTGGCGCGCTGCAGGTCGCGGTCGCTGATGTCCTGGCCCACGCACACGCCGGCGACGTTGTCCCACGCATCTGCCTCGCTGATGTCGCGGCCGCCCTTCGAGATGACGACCACCAGCTCGACCTCCCAGTCCACCGTTCCGCCCACGATCGGGACGTCGGCGTTCGGTCCGCCGATGGACGAGGGGAACTTCGTGAACGTGAGCGGCGTGGTGGGGATCGGCGCACCGGTCTCCTCGGCGTGCTTGCGGTAGTTGAGACCGATGCCGAACACCTGCGACGGCCACGGCGACGGTGCGTTCAGGTCCTCGTTGCGGCACGGGACACCCGGGTCCGTGCAGCTGGCGGCGAATTCGCGAACCTCGTCCCAGCGGCGGTACGCCTCGATCGGTTCGGAGGAGAAGCGGCCGTTGCTGGCGCGCTCGAGATCGACGATGTTGTTGTCGGGGCCGACCACGAGCTGGGCACGGCCGTCTTTGCAGGCGAATTTGAAGGTCATGGGGCGCACTATAGTCTGATTTAGACAGATGGCTAAACCCGTGGGGCGCAGTGTCCGCAGCGGGAACAGCCCCGCACCGAAAGGACACCGTCATGGGATCACCGGCCAAGTTCGCTCACGTCGTGCTGAAGACGAACAAGTACGAGGCGATGGTCGCGTGGTGGTGCGACTTCCTCGGCGCGCACGTGCGTCACGGCAACGACTTCATCTCGTTCCTCTCCTACGACGAGGAGCACCACCGCGTCGCGATCGCCAGCCTGCCGCACCTTCAGGATGCCGAGCCGAAGACGGTCGGCGTGGAGCACTTCGCATTCACCTACCCGGACCTCGAGTCCCTCTTCGCACAGTTCGAGCGGATGAAGGCGAAGGGCATCCACCCGTACTGGACCATCAACCACGGTTTCACGCTGTCGGCGTACTACCGCGACCCCGACGGCAACCAGGTGGAGACCCAGGTGGACAGCATGACGATGGAGGAGGCCGACGCGTTCATGCACGGCCCGCTCTTCGCGGCCAACCCCATCGGGATCAACGTCGATTTCGACGCCCTTCTCGCGCGTTGGCGCGCCGGCGAGCCCGCGGCATCGATCACGGACTACGCCACGGCGGGCGCATGAGCGAACCGCAGTTGCGCGGCCGGGCGTCAGTGGAGCAGCGCCTCGTGGTCGCCGCGGCCGAGATGATCGCGGAGGTGGGTCCGCGCGCATCGACGGTGCGCGCGGTCGCCACGCGCGCCGGCGTGAACCACGGCCTGGTGCACCACTACTTCGGCGGCAAGGAGGGACTTCTCCGCGCCGCGATGACGCACCTGGTGCACGAGCACGAGAGGTTCGCGACGGACCAGGCGCGGGGCAGGCCCACCCCGGCACCGCTCGCGCTGCTGCAGGACCAGACGTACCTGCGCGCGGTGGTGCGGTGCGTCCTCGACGGCGAGATGGACCTGGCCGTCACGGAACTCACCGAGGGTGTCTCCATGCCTGGCCACTGCGATGGCGCTTGAGATGGGATGGGCGGCGCTCGAGCCGTTCATCGCGGCGGTCACCGGCACGAAGGCATCGGAACTTGCCGAACTGCGGCGTGAGGCAATCGCGATCCGCAACGCGGTGGTGAGGGGCGACGCGGAGGTGACTGCGGGGTGAGCACGCTTGATGTCGACGTGGTGATCCTGGGCGGTGGTCCGGTGGGCTGCACGCTTGCGTTCTTGCTGAACGACGTGGGCGTCACCAACATGATCATCGACCGGGACCTCGAGCCGTACGGACTGCCGCGCGCGGCCGTGATGGATGACGAGATACAGCGCGTTTTCCACGACCACGGATTCGCCGATTGGTTGGGGAGGAACACCACCGCCCTCGAGCGGGCCGACTTCGTGGGGGAGGACGGAAATGTCCTGATCGGCACCGACATGCCGCCGCTCGGCCTGCAGGGCGTGCCACCCGTGGTGTGCCACTTCCAGCCCGACCTCGACGCGATGCTGCGTGCCCGCTGCGCAGCGGGCGGTTCCGTCGTGAAATGGGGCCGCACGGTCAAGGACATGACCGACACCGGTGACGGTGTCGACACGGTGATGGATGACGGCACCACGGTGCGCAGCAGATGGTTCGTGGGGTGTGACGGTGCATCGAGCTGGACGCGCCGTCACGTGGGGATCGAGCTGCAGGACCTGCGTTTCGACCAGGAATGGCTCGTCGTCGACATCGAGTTGAACGAGGGGTCCACCGTCGACCTCCCGCTCGGTGTGCGTCAGTACTGCCACACCGAGCGGCCGGTGACGTATGTGAAGTGTCACGACCGCTACCGCCGCTGGGAGTTCCAGGTGCAGCTCCACGAGGACGCAGCGGTGCTCAACACGCCCGATGGCCTGTGGGGTCTTCTCGCGCCATGGGTGACACCTGACGATGCGAGGCTGGTGCGCTCCGCTGTGTACCGCTTCCACGCAGTGGTGGCGACGGAGATGCGCCGCGGCAACGTGTTCCTCGCCGGTGACTCGGCCCACCAGATGCCGCCGTTCGCCGGCCAGGGACTGAACTCGGGCATGCGCGATGCTGTGAACCTCGCGTGGAAGATGTCGTGGGTGAAGCAGGGCATCGCAGGTGACGTCCTGTTCGACACCTACGGTGCGGAGCGCATCCCGCACGTCACCGGCACGGTGGCTCACGCCGTCGATCTCGGCCGGCTCATCGACCAGCTCGCCGGCCGGGAGAGCCACGGGGTCGACATCGAGAGCGGGTACGGCGGCAAGCGGCCCGCGCCGTACCTGGAGAGCGGCATGGTGGTACCCAGGGACCCGCGCGTGGGACACCAGTTCTGGTGGAGGCCCGCGGTGTCTGACGCCCTCCGCGCCGATCCCACGACGTTCGTCGTCGTCACCAACGAACCCCTCGACGTGGTGGCGCTTGCCCACGGAATCCCCGTGGTCAACGTGGTGGACCCGGACGCAACCGGGGGTTCATTCGCCGTCGTCGTGCGACCCGACCGCTACGTGGCGGCAGTGGCAGACAGTCACCCAGACCTCGTGGAGGCCGCGGGTACTCTCGTCGCCCATGCGCGACGATGAGACGCAGCGGCTGGTCGGCCCGGTGAGGAAGGGTGAGCAGCACCCGTGCGCCTCGTGCGGATCCCCGCTCGCCACCGCATGGAGCACGTCCGAGGGCCGGGCGTGGTTGTGCCGCGAGTGCGCCAATCTCCACGGTCTCGGTTGCCCCTGACTGCCCGGCGCGGTCGCCGCGTCAGGCGAGCTTCTTGCGCAGACCCTTCGCCGCCGCGTCGCCGACCTTGTTGAAGACCAGCCCGAGCGGCAGGTTGAATGGCGCGAGGATCCCGTTGAAGGTCAGCTTCGCGTCGTAGGTGACGTCGCACCCGGTGTCGGTGGGGACGACCGTGACGCGGTCCACCGAGGTGAACACGGAGTTCCTCCCCACGAGGAGGACGTTGGAGGTGCCGTCGTGCTCGGTGGTCTCGTAGGTGAGCAGCATGTCGCGGCCGCCGAAGCCGCGCGTGGTCACCTCGAACACCGCACCCTGGCCGCCGCCCGTGCCCTTGGTCTGCGTCACGCGGAGGATGCCGCGGTCCCACTCGACGTAGTTCGACATGTCGGACATGTACGAGTACGCACGCTCAGCGGGCCAGGAGGAGGGAACGGTGACGACGTAACGGGGCATGACGTGGTCAACACGGCTGTTGCCGCCGCCATTCCCCCTGCCGCAGGAGTCCTGTCACTCAGCGCCGGCGTGGCCGGGCCGCGGGCATCCAGTTCTCGCCCGCGGTCGCATCGATCCGTGCGACATAGACGTCGCCGACCGGCTCGATGAGGGAGAGGAGCGTCCCCGTTGTCGACTCGCCGAGTCGTTGCCACACCCTCACGCACAGCTCGTCTGTGCGGTCCTCCACCTGCTGGCGGTACGCGACGCCCGCACCGTTCACGGTCCCGTCGGTGACGAATCCGCGTGCCGCGAGCGCGTCGAGACCGGCGGCGATCTCTGCGTCGTCCGCGCCGCGGCTGCGCGGGATCCACTGGGCCGGGTACCCCATCCACGCGTCGTGGAGGAGCCCCGCCTCGACGATGCCGATGTCGTCGTTCAGCAGGATGCCGAAATGCGTGTCGCCGCGCCACTCGCGGATGCAGTTCAGCGCGTTCCACGCGGACATCACCGGGTCGTCCGGGCGCGGCCACGCCCTGTGCGCCGCGAACAGC
>RFZO01000052.1 GCA_009920715.1 Actinomycetota bacterium
CCCTCATGGACGATGGCCATGCCGATACCCGTCCCCACGCTGATGAGCACCTGCGTCCCGGCACGACCGGCACCGTCATGGTCGATCTCCCCGACGCCGGCAAGGTTCACATCGTTCTCGATCGTGACCGGGCAGTTCAGGTGTCGACGAAGCAACGCGCGGACGTCGCGGGAGTCGAGACCGCTGATGTTGTCACCGTGGGCGATCCGCCCGTCCGCACCGATCACGCCCGGGAGACCGACGACTGCCGTCACCACGGAACGGAGCTGCACCGCCGCCTCACGGGAGAGGTCACGCCGGAGTTCGCCGAGCTGGCCTGCGAGTTGCTCCACCTCGGGGCAGGTTCTCGTCTCCCGTTCGGCGAGCACACGCCCCGCAAAATCAACGAGAGCGGCGACGACCTTCGACCCGCCGACATCAGCGGCGAATCCCACAGCGCGTGTCGGCGAGAGAGAGATGAGCTCCGGGTTGCGGCCCGCCAACCCGAGCGACCGGGTCTCGGTCTCGGTCATGCCGCGGCCCGACATTCGGGCGAGGACGTCGACAACGGTCGGGCGCGAGAGTCCCGTTGCGGCACAGATCTGCGACCGCGTCATGGCATCACCGCCGAGGAGAACCCCGAGAACCGCCGAATCGCTCGCCACTGGTTCGAGCCGTCGAGCTGATGCGTCACCCATCTGGTCACCTCCCCACGGCGATGTTGCCACCCGAGGTTGTTTCTGTCAAGACACTTGACAGAAACAACCTCGCGTCGTTACGGTCGATTCGTGCCCCGCGTTCATGTTGCCGGCACGGACGAGTGCACTGATCTCGCCGTGCGCGTCGTGCTCGAGGCCCTCGAGGACCCTCACCCTCTCATCGGACTGGCCACCGGACGCTCCACGGCGCTGCTTCACGAACGGCTCGTCTCCTCGCACCGATCCGGACAGACAGACCTGGGGCGGGCAACGTGGGTGATGCTGGATGAATACCTCGACATCCCCCAGTCGGACCCACGGTCATTCAGGAACCAGTTGTGCAGGGACTTCGACGGCATCTTCGACGCCGGGTCGACGCGCCTGATCGGCCCGGACCTCGGCCTCCACGACCCGTCAGCTATCTGCGCGGACTTTCGCTCGGCGACGGCGGGAGTCGCACCACACGTGCAGTTGCTTGGTATCGGGCGCAACGGTCACGTGGGATTCAACGAACCGGGGTCCAAGGCAGACAGCCGCACACGGGTGGTGACTCTCTCGGCCACGACACTTGCCGATCTGGACCCCGCTGTGTGGCCCGGCCCGGACCGACCCACGAGGGCGGTCACCCGCGGCGTTGCCGACATCGCGGAAGCCAGGACGATCGTCCTCCTGGCTTTCGGCACCGCGAAAGCTGAAGCAGTGGCTTCCGTACTCACGGGTCCCGTCACCACGGCATGCCCCGCGTCTCTCCTGCGGGACCACCCGGACCTACGCGTGTTCGTCGACGAAGCAGCCGCTTCGCTCCTGTGACATCATGAGTCACCACGAACGGCCCCATGACGGGCGCCGGAGCGCAAGGGGGGCACGATGATCCGCATTCACGCCGGGGCTTCCTGTCGGGATGTCACCCCGGACTTCCCCGTTCCCCTCGGCGGGTTCGGCCAGCGCACGACCGCGTCCGAGGGCGTCCGTGATCCGGTGCGCGTCACGGCGCTCTTCCTCGGCGGCGAATCACCCGCCGTCGTTGTGACCTGCGACCTCATTGCGATTCCCGGCCAGGTGCGATCCGCGGTCGTCGAGGCAATGGGCAACCACGAATGGTTCGACGAACGTCGGCTCGTGCTCACCGCGACTCACTCCCACTCGGCACCAGTGCCCCATGATCCGTCGGGGGCCGCGGGAGCCACGGCGCGATTCACGGAGACCCTCGTTGCTGGCATCGTCGAGGCGGTGCTTGACGCGCGCGCGACGGCCCGGGACGCAGAAGTCGTGAGCGGCGCAGGAGACGTGCGCATCGGCTTCAACCGTTGGCGTCCCGACGAGGAATCCCTGGTGGACACGCGCATACCCGTCGTCTCGCTCATCGACATCTCGAACCGTGAGGTGTTCGCCGTGCTCTTCGGTGCGGGGTGCCATCCCACCACGTTCGGTTGGGACAACATGCTGGTCTCCGCCGACTACCCGGGTGTCGCCAAGCGATGCGTCGAGGAGGCCTTCCCGGGCGCCGTCGCGATGTTCGTGAACACCACCGAGGGCGACGTGGTGCCGCTCACCTCGGCACGTCGCGATGCACTGGACCCGCGCGGGTACACAGGCACCGACCCCGGCCGTGGCGAACTGATCGGGAGGATGCTGGCGGACGAGGTGACCCGGGTGGTCCGCACGTCGGCGGGGAATCCCGGCGAGGAAGACGGCTCCTTCAGGCTCGTCTCGGGTCACGTCGATGTCGCGCCGAACAACGGCGGACTTGACGACGCCGCGGCGAGTCGACGACTGAGGGAGAGCACCGAGGTTCTCGGCGCACATCTCGGCGGTGACTTTGCCGACCGGATCCCCCTCGCCGGTCTCTGGGCCGCATGCTCGGCCGCGGTCATCGAGGCCGACATGGACGACGAGGAGATGCGGAATGTGATGATCTCCTGCTGCTACTTCCTCGGTCTCACCGCACGGGCGGCGCGCGGCAGCAACCCGGCACCCGTGGCCGCACCCCTGCAGGCAATGGTCATTGACCAGGCACGTTTCCTCTTCCTGCCGGGTGAGGTGCTCGTCGGGGTAGGTCGTCTCTGGTCCGATCTCGTCGGGCACCCCGATTCGTTCACCGTGGGGCTCGCGAACACCCACCTTCGGTACCTGCCGCTCGCCAGCCACTTTGCCGAGCCGGGCGCCGACCGCCGGTACGAGACCGTGACCGCGGGCGTGGCCCCCGGGGAGGTCGACCGACTCGTCGCGCACGGTGCGGCCATGTTGCGCGACAACGCGACGGCCTGACCCGCACCACCGTCTCGGGTCCCGCGACCCGGCTTTCCGGCCCACGGGCGTGGGGGCGTAGTCTGCGGGCATGAGCGACATCACATCCCTCCCCGTGGAGTTCCTGTTCCACATGCACGCCACACTCGACGCCCCCGTGGTCGTCCCGAACGGCCCGCACGGCACCCGCGTCATCGTGGGCGTCAACGGCGGCACCGTGAAGGGCCCCAAGGTGAACGGCACGGTCGCACACCTCGGTGCCGACTGGCTGACCATGCGCGCGGACGGCACGGCACAGCTCGACGTGCGTGCCCTCATCAACACCGACGACGGCGCAGCTATCCACGTGCACTACACCGGCATCATGGCCCCGGGCGAGAGCGGCCCGCGCATCATCACAGCCCCCCTCTTCGAGGCGGGCGACGAGCGCTACACCTGGCTGAACGCGGTGCAGGCAGTCGCCGTCGGCGCGCCGGGCGCGGGCAGCGTGGACTACGACATCTACAGGATCCTCTGATGAGCACCGCAACCCTTGACTCCGCGACGGCACGGGTGGAGGCGGCAATCGACGCTCTCCTCGCCGCGTGCGACCCGAAGAAGGTCGACAACGTCACGTTCCGCGGCGCCCGGTTCGACCACGGCCTCGCGTGGGTGCACTTCCCCGAGGGCCACGGCGGCCTCGGCGTGCGCCCGGAACTGAACCGCATCGTGGAGGAGCGCCTGCGCAAGGCGGGTGCCGCCCCGCAGGACCCCGCAACGTTCTTCATCGCGCTCGCCGGCCCGACCATCGTCACGCACGGCAGCGAGGAAGTGAAGAAGCGCTTCCTGCGGCCGATGTTCACCGGCGAGGAGAAGTGGTGCCAGCTGTTCAGCGAGCCGGGCGCCGGTTCCGACTTCGCCGGCCTCGGCACCAAGGCCGTCCGCGACGGCGACGAGTGGGTGGTGAACGGCCAGAAGGTGTGGAACACGCTCGCCCACCTCGCCGACTGGGGAATGCTCGTCACCCGCACCGACCCCGAGGCACCGAAGCACAAGGGCATGACCTACTTCGCGCTCGACATGCGCTCCCCCGGTGTGGAGGTGCGCCCGCTGCGCCAGATCACCGGCGAGGCCGAGTTCAACGAGGTCTACATGACGGATGCCCGCGTGCCGGATGCCCACCGCATCGGCGACGTGGGCGAGGGCTGGCGCGTGGCGCTCACCACGCTCATGAACGAGCGCACCGCCATCGGCGGCGGGGGCGGCGGCAACGCCAAGCGCCGCGGCCCGATCGACGACGCCATCCGCATCTGGAACGACATCCCCGCCGACCGGCGCAGTGCCGCCCACAAGGACACGCTCATGAAGTTGTTCTGCAAGAGCGAGGCTCTGCGGCTCACCAACATGAAGGGCGCACAGGCGGCCAAGGCCGGCAACCCCGGCCCCGAGGGCTCGATCGCCAAGCTGATGCTGGCCGAGTTCAACAAGAAGGTCACCGAGTTCTCCGTCGAGCTGATGGGCGCGGAGGGGATGGTCGGCTACGACTTCACCTTCCGCCGGCCCGAGTCGCTGTCCGTGGACGGCGGCGACGGTGGCGTGCGGCATTCCTTCCTGCGCGTCCGCGCCAACTCGATCGAGGGCGGCACCAGCGAGATCATGCGCAACATCCTGGGCGAGCAGGTGCTCGGCTTGCCCGGCGAGCCGCGCCTCGACAAGGACCTGCCCTGGAGCAAGGTCCCGCGCAGCTAGTTGTCGATCGTCACCGACTGGTCAGACTTCGCGGTGCCGGAGGGCACGGCACAGTAGACGCTCAGCATCACCTTCGCCCCGGCCTTCACCGCGAGCGACTTCTTCAGGGTTGCCGACGTGATTGCCGTGGTGATGACCCCGTCACTGTCCTTCTTCGCCGTCAGCACCGACTTGGCCTTCGTGCCCGACTTTGCGGTGACTCCGCACTTCGCACCGGGGGCGGCGGACATCTTCACCGTCACCAAGGTTGAACCGTCAGGCCCGGTGCCGAGCGAACGTTTCCCGCCGACCTTCGCGGGACTGACCAGGCGCACCGTGGACTTTGCGCCTTTCAGGAGGCTCATCTTCAGTCCGTCCGCCGTGTCGGAGGTGTTGGCCTGGAGCAGCGACGCCATCGAGTCGAACACGAAGGCCTGCAGACGGACAGAAGCCACCTTCACGCTCGAACTCACCGGCAGCATGATCGGCGCGATGTCCGAATGGGAGAACGATCCCGTGCCGGAGGTGTCGGCGAAGTAGCCGGTGCCGCCCACCACGAACACGCTCGCGCTGGTGTTGATGGGGATGCAGTAGGTCTTCGCGACGTTCTGCATGTTCTGGTACTGCGGGGGGCACGCGACCCCCTGGCCCTCCCCGGAGAAAGACGACACCTGCTCGATCGTCCCCGAAAGCCTCGATGACTTGGCGTCCGTGAAGGCCATCGCCCACGCGCACGCCTGGAACCCGTTCAACGAGTTCCGGACGTTCGAGACGGACACCGTCGCCGGCTGCCCCTGCGTCGCGGACATCGTGGTGACGACGTCGAAGGTCATCTCCACCGTCTGCTTCATGTCGCACGTCTGGTTCATCGAGCCCGACCCGAGGTTCACGTTCACGACGGTTCCCGTCAGCGATGCATTGGTCTGCACCGTCTCGCGCTTCGACGAGCACGACACGGTCGGCGGGTTGCCCGCCTGCGACCAACGGCCTACGACGTTGTCGAAGAAGTTCTGGAGCGTCGTGGTCATGCCGTTCGCGCTGCAGGTGATGGTCGGTTGCGTCCCGCCCCCGCCGGAGCCCTGTTGCGGATTGTTCATGGTGACGGTGAACTCACCCGGGTCGATTGCTGCACCGGAGGCGCCGCCGGCTGGGGCCACGGCGAGGCAGGACAGCACGAGGGCCACTGTCGAGGCGACACGGACGCGGATTCCCACACCCGAAACTTATTCGCAATCAGCGTGCCAGTCGGGAACCGGGACACAAAAGGGCCACCGCCGAGGCGGTGGCCCTTCCGTTGGAGGTTGAGTTGTCGGTGCGGCTCAGGCAGCGCGGAGGCCGGAGAGACCGCGGCTGATGAAGGACACGATCGCGTCCTTGACCGGCACCATGCCGTAGACAATGCAGCCGTCGACGCAGATTGTCATCCAGCTGCTGCGCATGTCGCCCGTCCAGGCGGTGACGAAGGTGACGTCCAGGGCCCAGACGAGCAGGATGCTGACCGCAAGGGCGGTGTGGGCACCGATGATCGGGAGGCGACGGATGATCGTGTCCAGCTTCAGGGTGCTGGTCAGGGAGTTGAAGACTGGCATGACTGCGCCGAGCAGGATGGCCATCAGGATGAGTGATCCGAGTGTGTACATGGGACTTACCTCTTTCGAGTTAGGTACCCCGCCCAATCGGCAATGTAACGACGGTCACATTGCAGGTGGTGGATATCCACAGGCTTTTTTCTTTTCCTTGTACCGCAAGGGTTTGGGGACAACCGCGCATGTGGATGACCCTCAGCAGGGCGGGCTTGGTCAGCCGGCGGTGTGGGCCTCGAGCTCGGCCAGCACCGACTCCTCGCTCTGCGAACCGCGCAAGACCCGGGAGGACCCGTCCGTGCCGAGGAACACCCAGGCGGGCTGGTACGGCACCCCGTAGCGGGCATACACCTCTCCCTCGGTGTCGGCGATGTTCGCGAAGCTGAGCCCGTGGCGGTCGACGAACCCCCGGTAGTCGGTCTCGGTCCCGGCCCATGCCACACCGATCACGGTGACCTTGTCCTTCATTCTCCCGTGCACGGCCTCGACCGAGGGTGCCTCAAAGTTGCACGTGCTTCAACCGGGGGCCCAGAACCACAGCGCCACCGGGCGGACGGCCTGGATGGCACCGATGTCCACCGAGGAACCGCCGACAAGCGGGAGCATGCCGACACCGCCGGGGACTGATCCTGCACCGGCTGTGTCGGCCGGGGCGGACACACCGTCGGCAGCGCACGCAACGAGGGCAATGGCCATCGCGAAAATTGCCAGCACCCTGCGCACGACCCGATGGTACCTGCGTGGCGGCACGTGAAGGGACTGCGGTAACGAACCCTCACATCCTCCGCGCGGCACTTCCCGCTACTGCCGCCGCGGGTACTTTGCGCCACATGCGCTCCACCTCACGCCTCGTCCGGACACTCCTCCTCGCCGCCACCGTCCCGGCCGTGTGCTCCCTCCCGTCACCGGCCGGGGCGGTGGCCGTGCCCACCAAGGAGATCTGCGCCGACTACTTCGGCGTGGTGCGGTGTGTGGTGGTCACCGAACCCGCTCCGAAATCCCCCTCCACCACCGCGGGCATGCAGGCAGTCGCCACGCCCACCACAGTGCGTGTCGACGGCACCGTTACGGTCAAGGCGGGCGGGCGGCCAGGCGGGCGCGGCTTCACGAAGGGCGAGGTGGTGCGTCTGTTCGAGTTCTGGAAGGGCAAGGCCACAGAACTCACCGGGACGAAGTTCGCCGACGGCAGCGGGTCGATCACCTTCAAGCGCGAGTACCTTTCGCTCGTCGGCGTGGACACCGAGGGCCCCCGTTCGCTGTGCGCACGGGGCGAGCGGAGCCTGCGGATGGCGTGCACGAACATCACTGTGGGGTCCACCTCCACTGCGACGACAACTCCTGCGTCGCCCACATCGGGCCCGACCCGCGCAAAGTCCACAACAGGCATGAAGAGCTCCGGAACACGCCGGGTGGTGACCCCCGGGCAGACCACGAAGATCACGTTCGGGCCTGCGAGCGGCAAGAAAGGTTTCACCCCCGGCGAGAAGATCGTCTTCTACGACTTCGTGAACGGCACCCGCACCACGCTCGACACGGGCAAGGCCGGCGCCAAAGGCACAGTCACCCTCACCGCCGGGTGGACCGACAACACCACTGCGGACACCCTGCACGAACTGTGCTCGTACGGAGTGACCTCAAAGAAGATGGCCTGCTACACGGTCGAGACCGACGGCTTCACGACGCCCGAAGGATCGACCACCGTGACAACGGCTGTGCCCGCGACCACGACCACCACGACGACGCCCGTGACAGTTGCACCCACCACGGTGCCCCGCACGACTGTTCCGCCGTACGGCCCCCCTGTGGCGGGCTGATCAGTCCTCGAGGCCGTTCTTCTCGAGACCGCCGAGATACGCGAGAACCCTGGCGCTCAGGTAACCGGACCAGTACTTGCCGAGGGCGGCAAACTTGTCGTTCAGTTCCCCCTCCCGGTCGATAGCCGCAGCCTCGTAGAGACTCACCTCCACCGACGGCTCGATCGAGTTCGCCCGCAGCATGTCGATGTTGGACGCGAGGTGACTCTTGCCCAGGTCGAGGGCGGATACGAGAGCGGCCTCGGACCGCACGCTCGTGAGCGCGAAGTTCTCGTCGACCACGCCGTTCGATGCGTACTTCAGCAGGATCTGGGCGCTGCGCGAGTAGTTGTTGATGCCGTACCCGAGGACGGCATAATCCGCCGCCGGCACCTTGCCCATGTACGTGAGAAGATCATCGAGAATGAGCACCTGGCCGTTGGCCAGGGCAACCTCCAGGTCGTTGTCCGCCACGAAACCCAGCACGGAACTGGTCGAACGGTCGTACCTCTGGGCAAGGTCATCTATCACCTGGGTGGAGAAGGCCTCGAGATTCGCGTCGGCGCCTTTGCGCAGCAGGTCACCCAGCTCCTTCAGCTTCACGCCCTCGATGATGCTGGTCGTGCCGAGGTCCCGGCCCGCATCGAACAGCTCCCGGGTGGAGTCAATCTGCACCGCCGCGAACGCGTTGTACACGAGGGGCATCAGAAGCTCCGACACCGCGTCCTCCGAGGTGACCGTGCCCGCATCGAGTCGGTCGGCAACTTTCTTGATCTCATCCTCCGCGAAATTCACCAGGCTCACCGCGTCGATCGCGTTCGCGAACGCCGTCATCAGGGCCGACGCATCGCTCGGGGACTTCGGCGCGAACGTCTTAAGGGAGTCAACCAGCGCGTACATCTTGTCGATGACAATCCTCGAATCGGCCACCAGCGAGAGTGCGGCATCGGGGGAGTCGAAAAGGAAGGCGTCCAGCACCTCGCCCGCATCCGCGATGGCACGTCCGTAGCCCCATGCAAGAAGGGCGGAGGAATAGGCACCTGCGACCTGGCCCTGGGCCTGGAGCTCCTCGGCCCGCGCCGCCTCGTCCTTCGATTCCCGTACGAGCGAGGAGAGAAGCGAGAGGGTCAGATCGCTCAGTTT
This sequence comes from Actinomycetota bacterium, assembly GCA_009920715.1. Classification (GTDB taxonomy): domain Bacteria; phylum Actinomycetota; class Acidimicrobiia; order Acidimicrobiales; family Ilumatobacteraceae; genus UBA2093. The sequence goes on from RFZO01000052.1 coordinate 9,151, forward strand.
CGACGCATCCTGCAGGGCCTCCGTGTAATTGGCGATGAAGAGGGACGTCTTCGCGTTGAGTCGGTCATACGAGGTGTTCCCCAGTTTCACGTTCGTCCCCACCGGGATCATCGGCAGTTGCTCGCCGGTGAGGAACGTGTACGCCTCATAGATGTTCGCCACCTCGACGACTTCCACGCCGAGGTCGCGGCCGAGGGCGATCACGTCGACGAGTTCTCCCGAGGCAGCGGACGTCGCGTTGCGCATGCCCACGGGGACAGCAACCTTCTTGTATCCGTCCGCGGCCGCGCCCTTCACCTTTTCCGGCACGCCCCCGACCGGGCCGACGGAGCCGTCGGGCTGCATCGTGCCGGTCATTGCCACCTTCTCGAGCACCTCGTCACCCCGCATCGCGGCGAGTGCCGCGGCGGTGGACACCGCACCCGCGCTCGGGCCGTCCACCAGCCCCGAGACCTGGAAGCTGAACTCCTTGGTCGGGCTCTCCCCCGAGAGAAGCACCGCCAGGGATGCCGAGTTCCACATGGCGGCACGCATCATGGGCCCGATCCCCGTGACCTCGTTCTCGCTGAACTGGACCCTCATCGCTCCGTCTGCCGAGTCGGCCACCTTCACCGTCTGGGTGTCGGTTCCCCCGCTCTCGCCCTTCACATACAGAACGGGGAACGTCACCCCCTGGCCGGACGATCCGCCGTCGCCACCCCCGCCCGAACAGGAAGTGGAAGTCCCCGCGATCAATCCGAGAGCTAGGAAGAGGCGTGCCGCGCGAAGGCGCGTGGAACGAGTGGACATGAGGGCCTCCGGGTCGTGGAACGGGCGGGCCCCCAGCGGAAGCCCTTGTCCGCAAGGTAGGAAACGCCCCGCACGCGCGACTGACCCGGATGCAGATTCTGAGGCTCGGTTATCGCATCCCCGGCGGCTGACGGACAAGGATTGAGGCCAGGTCACCATGTCGCGGCACGCCCACACCACGAACTTCATCCGTGACGCCGTGATCGGCGAACTGGTGGACCACGGCCACGCCGCCCTCACGATGGAGTCGATTGCGCGGCGGTCCTTCTCCTCGATCGGCAGCGTCTACGCCCGCTACCCGAACCGCATCTGCGCCATGCAGGACGTGCTGGAACACTGCATCATCCCGTCCCTTGCCCCCGGCGACGGCCACGGGGCCGACGGCACCGTTCTTGGATGGGCGCTCTGCGACGACTGGGTCATGACACACCTGCGGGCACTCGTGGAAATAGCCCTCTGCTCGCGCCACGAACCGTCGCTCGAACCAGCGGCGTCCACTCTGCTCCAGTTCGTGCGCACCAGGGTTCCGACAGTCGCGTCCGATCCCGCCGTGGATGCTGGCCTGAGGTGGCTCACCGGGTCCGTCCTCCTCGGCCATGCGGTGCTCACCGGCATCGGGTGCCGTCTCCCCGAAATGGACGAGCCCCTCGACCGCCTGGTGCGTGGTGCCGCACTCACGGATGACATGCGCACCGTGACCGCGCACCACCCCGCTCGGGTCACCGCACCGCGCCCGCCGAGTCCTGCACCCTCGCGCACAGATGACATTGCGACAGCCCTCACCATCGCCGCCACGGCGGAGCTCGCCGAACAAGGTGCGAGCCGCGCACGGTTGCGCTCGATTGCGGGACGGGTAGGCGCCACCACAGGTGCGCTTTACCGACGGTTCGGGTCGAAGAACGAACTTGTGAAGGAGGCACTCGTTCGCGAACTCGGCCCCGACAGGTACGAATGGACCGAACAACTCGAGGAATCCGTGGCGGGAGGATCCCGGTCCCCATCACCCGGCGATGTCCTTGCCGACCAGATGTTCCTGCTCCTCGGTGACAGGACAAAATTGCTCGCCACGCTCGAGATGATCCACGCGGCCCGCAACGACGCGGACGTGCGTCGCACACTTGTCACGCAGGTGGAGTCGGCCGCCGGATTGAGAGCTGAATTCTTCCGCACCGCGGCGGGTGGAACCCCCGACATCCCCGCCGAACTGATGGGCTGGGTCATCCAGCTGGCGCCCGCGGGTGCGCGCGTGCTCGTCGCGCTCGGCGACACGCCGGACGAGTCCGCGGTGCGGTCTGCGTTACGGGGCGTCGTCCGGGCCGCATTGATGCCCTCACGCTGACGCGGACCGCGGTCCACAATTGATCGTGAAGGTGACATCGGTTCCTGTCACTGTTGACACCCGGTACATACCATCCCTGCATGGTCAGTGCGCCCGCCATACGCACGTGCTCACTCACGAAGTGGTACGGGCGATCACTTGGCGTGGACTCGGTGTCCTTCGAGGTGCAGCCGGGCGAGGTGGTGGGTTTCCTCGGGCCGAACGGCTCCGGCAAGACCACCGTCATGCGCATGCTGATGGGGCTCATCTCCCCCAGCACGGGCAATGCGGAGATCTTCGGTGCCGACGTCGCCACCTCACGGTCCTCCGTCCGTGCCGCCATCGGCTATCTGCCCGGCACACTCGGCCTCTACGGCACCATGACTGCTCGGCAGTACTTCCTGTTCCTCGGCCGGATGCGTCGTGCGGACTGCATGGCCCGAGCGGAAGCACTGTCGGACCGACTCGCACTGGACACCGGCGCACGCATCAACGACATGTCAAAGGGCACCCGCCAGAAGGTGGGAGTGGTGCAGGCCTTCATGCACTCCCCACGGGTCCTTGTGCTCGACGAGCCGACTTCGGGGCTCGACCCGCTCGTCCAGCACGAGTTCGACAGCATCCTGCACGAGGCGTGCGCGGAGGGTGCAGCCGTGCTCCTGTCCTCGCACGTGCTCGCCGAGGTGGAGCGGCTCGCCCAGCGCGTGGCCATCCTCGACGCCGGTCGGCTCGTCGCCTTCGATGACGTCGCGAACCTTCCCGGCCGCGCCTCACGCATGGTCACCCTGGAATTCGAAGGACCCGCAGACCCCACGCATCTCGCCGGGGTCCCCGGGTTCAGGCTGCTCTCGTGCTCCGGACGCCAGATCACGGGAACCGTCACAGGATCCCAACGCCCGATGCTGGAGGCAGCCCTGCGCGGCGGACTGGTGACTGTCACCTCGCCGGAGCGGCCGCTCGACGAGTTGTTCCGGGGGCTCGTCGGTCGCGGTGGCACGCGCTCGTGAGGTTCCACCTGCCGCTCCTTGCCCGGGTGCTCCGCGAGCGCTGGCGGGGCCTCGCGGGGTGGGTCACGGGGCTCGTCAGCCTGGTTGCCGTGCAGGTTGCGGTGTACCCCACCATCCGCGACTCGCGCGAGGGCTGGAGCGACCTCACGGAGCAATTCCCCGAGGCGATCCGCAAGATCATCCGCATGGAGGACTACACCTCCCCCGCCGGCTACCTCACCACCGAACTGTTCTCGTTCATGTTCCCGCTCATCTTCACCGGTGTCGCCTGTTCCTGGGCGGCAAGGGCCGGCGCCGAGGAGGAAGAGAACGGGACTGCCGACATCCTCCTGTCGTTGCCGGTGTCACGGGGGTCGATCCTCTTCACCCGGCTCGTCGCAGTCTTTGTTGCGCTCGCGGGCGTGTGCGTGGCAGGGATCGCGTCGCTTGCGGTGGGCACCCGGTCGGTCGACATGGACGTCGGCACCGCCGGGATCGCCGCCGCCACGGTCTCATGCGCGCTGTTGGGGACGGTGTTCGCGAGCGCATCCGTGGTCGCCGCCGCATGGACCGGACGCCGCGGGGTGGGTCTCGGCACGGGGCTCGGACTGGCGGTGGTGCTCTTCGTGGCCTATTCCCTCGCTCCGCTCGTGGGGTTCTTCGACAGAATTCTCGCCCTCAACCCCTACCAGTGGACCATCGGGCAGTCACCTCTGGCGGACGGGATTGACCCGGCACTCGCGCTCGTCGCACTGTTGACGATCACGGTCCTGTGTGTGGTTGCGCAGGCCGGATTCTCCAGGCGCGACATCCGCGCATAAATCGCGCGAAACCGGTGGGCGTTGAGGGACTCGAACCG